>NZ_QVID01000003.1 GCF_003413745.1 Marixanthomonas ophiurae
CTCGACTTAAATCTTAAGCCTTATTTTGTTAGACGCAGTGGACTTGAACCACCGTAATCATTACTCCTTTCGCCTGTTTAAGAACTTGCTTACCGTTGTAAGCGGCTGCAAATATACAACCATTTATTTTACTCTACCAAAACTTTTTTGAAGTTTTTTAAAACTTTTTTTTAAGAGCGTTTTGATGCTTTTCGATTCAATTTTTATTGCTTCGTTAAGCGGATGCAAAAGTACAATACTTTTTAAACCCTGCAACACTTTTTAAAAATAATTTTTAGATTTTTTTAAGAGCGTATTTTGCTGCTTTTTGATTCAATTTTCATTGTTTCTCTAAGCGGATGCAAATGTACAACACTTTTTAAATCTGGCAACCTTTTTTAAAAGTTTATTTGAAATATTTTAAAGATCGTTATTCGCTTTATAAAACGCCTTACGTTGTTTTTGTAAGCGGGTGCAAAGATACATTGCTTTTCTACTCCTGCAAATAAAACATAGCCTTTTTTTAAAGTTTTTTTAACCTATATAGCTAAGTAGTTGATTTGTTTTATTTTAATCTATAAATTAATCTAAGACTTTTTAAACACCTTTTATACCTTAATATATATACAATTTTTAACCGTTTTACTTTGCGTTAGGGATTGAGTCTTTGTTGGAGCTCTTTTTAAAGCGCCACAGCTTTAAAAAAGCGACTGACGAAAGCCCGCCCATTTCTTGCTTTTTCTACAAGAAATGGGAACGCCCACATGATAGAGATGAAACTGCTTACTTCGACAAGCTCAGCACAGATCGTTAATAGATATTAGATCTGAGACTAAGAATAGACCCATATTGTCCCTTCTTGCTATACATAAATCGATTATACTATTTGGCGGTTATAAAGCATTTATAACATATTGATTGTTTTCAAGTAAAACTAAACCCTTGTATATTGTGAGACTTTTAAAACAGTAGTATCTTTGCTACTTATTAAATTACTCTACTATGATACGCATTACCTTACCGGATGGAAGTGTAAAAGAATTTGAAGCTGGCATTACTGCTATGGATGTAGCAAAAAGCATAAGCGAAGGATTGGCCAGAAATGTAATTTCGGCTTCCTTTAATAAAGAAACTCTAGAAACTAGTACGCCACTTACTGAAGATGGTAGTCTTGTTTTATATACGTGGCGAGATGATGAAGGAAAAAAAGCCTTTTGGCATTCTTCTGCCCATATTCTTGCACAAGCATTGGAAGAATTATATCCTGGTGCTAAATTAACAATCGGTCCAGCTATCGATACTGGGTTTTATTATGACGTAGATTTTGGCGAGCATACTGTTTCGGAAAAAGATCTACCTATCATCGAAAAGAAGATGTTAGAAATTGCCCGTGGAAAACATGAGTTTTCTATGCGGGAATCTAGTAAAGCTGATGCGCTAGATTACTATAAAAAACAACACAACGAATATAAGGTTGAATTAATTGAAAACCTTGAAGATGGCACCATCACTTTTTGTGACCATGACACCTTTACTGATCTATGCCGTGGAGGCCATATACCCAATACTGGTATTGTGAAAGCCGTAAAGTTGATGAGTATTGCCGGTGCATATTGGCGCGGTGACGAAAATAACACGCAGTTAACGCGTATTTACGGTGTTACTTTCCCGAAGCAAAAAGAACTGAAGGAGTATCTTGCTTTATTAGAAGAGGCCAAAAAGAGAGACCATAGGAAACTTGGGAAAGAACTTGAATTGTTTACGTTTTCACAAAAAGTAGGTCAAGGTTTGCCATTATGGCTTCCTAAAGGAGCTGCTCTTAGAGAACGCCTAGAGAACTTCCTTAAAAAAGCTCAGAAAAAAGCGGGTTATGAAATGGTGGTTTCGCCACACATTGGACAGAAAGAGCTTTATGTAACTTCTGGTCATTACGCAAAATATGGAGAAGATAGTTTTCAACCTATAAAAACACCGAACGATGATGAGGAGTTTTTATTAAAACCGATGAACTGCCCACATCACTGTGAGATATACAACAGCAAACCTTGGTCTTATAAAGATTTACCAAAGCGTTTTGCTGAGTTTGGAACAGTGTATCGCTATGAACAAAGCGGCGAATTACACGGTTTAACTCGCGTACGTGGGTTTACACAAGATGATGCACATATATTTTGTACGCCCGATCAATTGGATGATGAATTTAAAAAGGTAATAGACCTTGTCTTATATGTTTTTGGCTCGCTAGGGTTTGAAAACTTTACAGCACAAGTATCGCTACGCGATCCTGAAAAACCAGAAAAATATATAGGTGCTCTTGAAAATTGGGAGAAAGCTGAAAATGCAATCCTAAATGCTGCAAAAGAAAAAGGCTTAGATTATAAAGTGGAAACTGGAGAAGCTGCTTTTTACGGTCCTAAATTAGACTTTATGGTGAAAGATGCCTTAGGAAGAAGCTGGCAACTAGGTACTATACAGGTGGATTACAACTTACCAGAGCGCTTTGAATTAACCTATAAAGGTAGTGATAACGAGCTACACAGACCTGTTATGATTCACCGTGCACCATTTGGTAGTATGGAACGATTTATAGCTATTTTACTAGAGCATACAGGGGGTAACTTCCCTTTATGGCTTATGCCAGAACAAGTTGCTATATTATCATTGAGTGAAAAATATGAAAAATACGCTCAAAAAGTTTTAAATTCGCTTGAAAATAACGAAATTCGCGCCCTTGTCGATAACCGAAGTGAAACCATTGGTAAGAAAATTCGGGAATCTGAGATGAACAAAATACCGTATATGCTCATTGTTGGTGAGCAGGAAGAAAAAGATGGTACAGTTTCTGTACGGAAACATAGCGACGGAGATATAGGAAATATGACCATCGAAGAATTTTCTGAATTAATTAACAAGGAAATTGAAAATAATATTGTAGATTTTAATGTTTAACCTTAATAAAATATACAGCCATAGCAATACGAAGAAAAAGAAGTAGAGGCCCAAGAAGGGTCATAAAAGAAGATCAACACCGAATTAATAAAAAAATTCGGGCAGACGAAGTACGTCTTGTAGGAGACAATGTAGAAATGGATGTTTATCCAACCAGCAAAGCATTGGAAATTGCACAAGAGATGGAATTGGATTTAGTAGAGATTTCTCCTGACGCCAAGCCTCCTGTTTGTAAAGTGATGGACTACAAGAAATTTGTCTACGAGCAAAAAAAGAGAGAAAAAGCTTTAAAAGCAAAAGCTTCAAAAGTTGTTGTAAAAGAGATTCGTTTCGGTCCAAATACCGACGATCACGATTACGAATTTAAGAAGAATCATGCTGAGAAGTTTTTAAAAGATGGAGCGAAACTAAAGGCATATGTCTTTTTCAAAGGACGGTCCATCATATATAAGGATAAAGGAGAAATACTTTTATTACGTCTTGCCCAAGATCTAGAAGAAGTTGGTAAAGTAGAACAAATGCCAAAACTAGAGGGGAAACGAATGATTATGTTCCTTGCTCCTACTAAGAAATTAAAATAATGCGCTTCGACATCACTCAGCGACCAAGACAGTAAAATGTGTTGGTTTTTTGTGTGAAACAGCGTTGAAAATAAAGTGAAATAAATAGTTAAAAGAAGCAGACATGCCAAAACAAAAGACAAAATCTAGTGCCAAAAAACGTTTTAAGGTTACCGGTACTGGTAAAATTAAAAGAAAGCACGCGTTTAAAAGTCATATCTTAACAAAGAAGTCTAAAAAACGTAAGCTTAAATTGACTCATGATGGTTTAGTAGATAAAGCAGATGAGAGCAATGTTAAGCAAATGCTTCGTATGAAGTAAACCGCTTAACCCGGTTAAAACAAATTATTTAAACCCTGGAGTACGGCTACTTAATGTAACCAAAGTGTCAAAATGACCGCCTGCTACAAAAAACAATTAAAATTATGCCAAGATCAGTAAATTCAGTTGCTTCAAGAGCCAGAAGAAAAAAGGTAATGAAGCACGCCAAAGGTTACTTTGGAAGACGTAAAAATGTATGGACGATAGCTAAGAATGCTGTTGATAAAGCAATGCAGTATTCGTACCGCGACCGTCGTGCAAAAAAGAGAAATTTTAGATCCCTTTGGATCACACGTATTAATGCAGGTGCACGCCAGCATGGGATGTCTTATTCAAAATTTATGGGACAGTTAAAAGCTAACGAAATCGGATTGAACCGTAAGGTACTTGCAGATTTAGCAATGAACCATCCTGAAGCTTTCAAAGCAATTGTTGAGAAAGTAAAATAAATTAATAAACTAGTATTTATTTCACTATACGGGAAGAGCCACTCAAATTGAGTGGCTTTTTTTGTTATATCCTTTAAAGCGACGGTCATTTCAACGACAGGAGAAATCGCATGTTGTCTTTCGATTAGATTGAGTTACTCAGAATTCATTTGAAGATAAATAAATTTCAGTGTGCTAACAGGTTTGGGCTATACAGGTTATTGCAAAAGCTCTATTAAGGATAGTTGAAGAATAACTCAACAAAACAACCTAGAATAAAACTTGCGAAGGCAGCTATAAATGAAATACGTTTTAACGTAAAGATATTTTTAAAGGCGAGCCATAGACAAAACAATGCACAAATAGAAAAAATAATTGTTCCATATAAAGGTACTATGCTTTCGAAAAGACCAATCTGATCAAAAAAGGGATCTAATAATGCTGTAAAGCCAAAAAGAGCTAAAGCAAAATTTGTTTTTTTATGTGCAACGAGCAAGTAATAACTTGCGATAAGGAATTCAATACCTATTGCCAAGGGACCATATTGGTTGTAGTATTCTCTTTTAAAATAGGTGTCAAAACCTTGCGGAAACTCGATTTTTAAAATAAAACTAATGCTCATTACAAAGGCAATAATCAAAAGCACTAACGAAATGAGTTTTCTTTTTTTCACAATGTGTGTTTTAATTTTGCCAACTTGTATCTTTATACGTAGGGATTTTAAATCTTAATCGTTTACGACTTTTTACGTCTTCTGCTTTTTCTTTTTAGCCGCCGGAAACAATACGTTGTTTAATATCAAACGATATCCCGGAGAATTAGGATGCAATGCCAATTCTGTTTTGGCGTCTCCTACTCTATGCTGATAATCCTCTGGGTCGTGACCTCCATAGAATGTAAAGAATCCTTTACCTTTTATACCGTGAATATAACGCGCTTCTCCATTGGTTTTGTTTTCACCCATTACCAATACGTTCGATTTTACTTCATCTCTTTTATACGAAGTTGTTTGTCCCATAAATCCTTTTACTAACGAAGTATGATTCTGCACCAACATTGTAGGTATCGGATCCCATTTGGCCGAATAATCCATTAACGTAAAATAATCGGTTTCTTTTGGTATTCTCCTTTTTGCTGTCATATCGATAGATGAAAACTCATAAACCATAGGGCTGCGTTCTAATATAAAATTGGTGAACGCCATGGTTTTGCTGTAATCTATTTTACTTTGATAACCAGGCTCACTAGGGTCACCATCAAACATAGGTTCACAAATATCAACTCCTTCTGCCGAAAGAGCAATATCAAAGCTGTCGGTAGCACTACACATCGCAAACATAAAACCACCCCCAACTACATAATCTCTTATTTTTAAGGCAACGTCTCCTTTTTCTTCTGAAACTTTATTATAGCCTAGTTCTTTAGCCAAGGCTTCAGATTTTTGTTTTTCTTCAATATACCAAGGAGCAGCACGATACGCTCTGTAGAATTTACCATATTGACCCGTAAAATCTTCGTGATGTAAGTGCAACCAATCGTATAAAATAAGCTGATCACTCAATACTTCTGTATCGTATACTACTTCATACGGAATTTCTGCATAGGTCAATACCATGGTTACGGCATCGTCCCACGGTTGATTTCCTTTTGGGGAATACACGGCAATTTTAGGTGCTTTTTCTAACACCACAGCTTCCATGTTTTGTGAAGGACTACTTATCATCGTCAGTATTTCTTCGGTCTTACTGTCAGAAATAACTTCGAAAGAAACACCTCTAATTTGACATTCCTTTTGAATTTCTTCGGAATTCGGCATTAAAAAAGAGCCACCGCGGTAGTTAAGCAACCACTTTACTTTGACTTGGCGTTCTAATGTCCAATACGTAATTCCGTAGGCTTTTAGGTGTTCCTTCTGCCCATCCACATCCATCGGGACTAATATATAGGATGCTGAAGCATTTAGGGAAAAGAAAAGAATAAATAATAAGGTAATAAATTTCGTCATAATGCTAATATAACGACAAAATTCGAGCCATATTGAGTTCAAGGAAATTTTCTAAAATTAGATATTAACTAGTAGTACCATTTAAGATGCATTTAATCATTAAAAATGCCTACAGTAATTGATCTAACTTCTATTTAAACTTTTTAGAATACATCCAGTATAGCCTTAAAAAATACCGCCTCGTTTACCAATAAAGAAATTAGTATTAATAATGCAGTGTTGATGATTAGTAAAAGTTATAAAAAAGAGGTTTTAAGTATTTTGGAGAAGTTTTAAAATTATTTTTAAATATCACTAAATAATTTCTTTTCTAATTTCTTGCAAAAGTTGGTTATATTAATTGTGTCACTTGTCAGCAAGGATATTATCATATCAAGGATGAGTTTTATAACTCTTTATTGTAGTCAGTATATTTTAGCGAGGTAATATTTTCTTTTGCAAAATCATAAACTGACTGTTCAGTATAATTACCATTTTCCAGAAAATCAGCTCTCCACAATTTAATATCATCTCGTAGATAGTTAAAGTTTAGGTTTAAAAATTTTTCTAAATCGGCCCTATTTATTGTTGAAGTGTATATATATTTTTCTCCGTCATTATTTAAAGGTATTCTTAATGTTAGAGTTTCTAAATCAGAAAAATCTCTAAATAATCGAACACTTTCTTTTATAGTTTTTTTGAAAACATAGTATTCTGTATTTGCAAAACCCTCTTTAAATATTACAAGTCTTTTATTGTAATTTGATTTACTTGAATCGAAATAACCAGAGTTCTCTTTTCCTCGCTTAAAAAACTCGTATTTTGATAACTCTAGGTTTTTTATTTTTTGATTTACCAAGTAATCAAAAGTTAGCTTAATTTTATTCAACTCATCAAACTCAATAATATCAAGTCTTAAGTTCCGAATATTTGCACGATTTTTGGCTGCTAGACTATATCCTTTGTTAGTAATTATTAATCCAAAGTTAGCTTTTGTATCTTCTAACATTCCAAGAAAACTTTCTATAATTATTACATCAATATTTGTCGAGAAATGTTTGCAGTCAATTATTCCGAGAATTTTATTCCCTCCTATTCTTCCTCGTATTGAAATATCAATTTGTCTATCAGTTCTGCTGTGTTTTCCAAATATACGGTCATCAAATTCAAATTCACAATCAGTAAATACTGAAACTAATTCTTGATGAATTTGTCTTTCGTATTTTCGCCAAGTTTTATTTTCAATCGACATTTTATTGATCTCGTGTCTAAAATGTATATACCCAACAACCAGCCTCTTCTAAAAAGGCACCTCATTATCATCATCGGGCGGTAGGTCGTTGTTCATGGAGCTACCAAAAGCTTCATCTGCAGAAGGCAGACTATCGGTTCTAAAGGTATCGTCATTGGCGGCATCGTTCATACGGGAATGGATTTCACTTGGGATGTCAAAACGCTCTAAGTTTTCGAAACGTCCTAAATGCCCCACAAAACGCAAGCGTATTTCGTCCAGACCACCATTACGGTGTTTGGCCACAATAAATTCTCCTTGTCCTTGCGTTGGTGTACGCTCCTCATCGTCCCATTCATCAATTTTGTAGTATTCGGGACGGTAAATAAACGATACAATATCGGCATCTTGCTCAATCGCACCAGATTCACGAAGGTCAGAAAGTAACGGTCGTTTGCTTCCGCCACGCGTTTCCACCGCACGTGATAATTGTGATAAGGCAATTACCGGAACATTTAGTTCTTTTGCTAATGCTTTTAGGTTTCGGGAAATAGTCGAAATTTCTTGTTCCCGGTTTCCGCCGTTTTTGTTTCCTCCTGCTGTCATTAATTGTAGGTAATCGACCATAATCAATTTTATGCCGTGTTGTGAGGATAAGCGTCTAGCTTTCGCCCGTAAATCGAAAATGGAAAGCGATGGTGTATCATCAATAAATAAAGGCGCTTTTTCCAGCCCTTTTACTTTCACGTTTAACTGTTCCCACTCGTGTTTTTCTAAGTTTCCGGTACGTAGTTTTTCGGAGCTTAATTGCGTTTCCGAAGAAATCAATCGCGTGATTAACTGTACCGAGGACATTTCCAAAGAAAAGAATGCCACTGGAATATTATGATCTACCGCAATATTTCGCGCCATAGACAAGGTCAAGGCCGTTTTACCCATACCTGGACGCGCGGCAATAATGATTAAATCACTGGGTTGCCAACCGGAGGTTAGTTTATCAATATCTTCAAAACCGGAAGGAATACCAGATAGACCTTCTCTATTGGCAATTTCTTCAATTTTTTTCTTCGCTTGAATTACTAATTGCTGCGCTGTTTCCGAAGAACGTTTTATGTTTCCTTGGGTAATTTCGTATAATTTGGATTCGGCCGTGTCCAACAAATCAAAAACATCGGTAGTTTCGTCATACGAATCTTCAATGATTTCATTTGAAATTTTAATCAAACTCCGTTGAATGAATTTCTGAAGAATGATACGCGCATGAAACTCAATATGTGCCGAAGATGACACTTTTTGGGTCAATTGAACCAAGTAAAATTCGCCTCCCGCAACTTCGAGCGTTGCGTCCTTTTTTAATTGGGACGAAACGGTTAATAAGTCTACCGGTTCACTGTTTTCAAAGAGTGTATGAATGGCTTCAAAGATGTGTTTGTGGGCATCTTTATAAAACACATCGGCGTGTAAAATATCAATCACCTCATCGACACCTTTTTTATCGATCATCATCGCTCCAAGTACAACTTGTTCTAAATCAATAGCTTGCGGAGGCAATTTCCCCTTTTCCAACGAAATTACTTGGGAAGACTTCGTTTTATATTGATTTTGCTGTTGTACTTTTTCCATAAGGCGAATGTAAAGAAAATGTTAACTGAAACAGGCGTATTAAAAGTTTCGATGTTAACCAGTCGTCAACATTTGAACTGTTGATAACTTAAAATTATTGTTAATAAGGTACAAAAAAAACCGAAGACGAACCTCCGGATTTTTGAAAGGGTTGCTATAATTGAAGTTAGCCTTTAAAGACTCCCATCTCGGAATATTTTTCCATTCTAAGATTAACCAAATCGGTTGGTGATAAGATTTTTAATTCATCATATACTTTTGAAATGGTCTTAGAGACGGTAGAAAAAGTTTTTTCTCGATCGCTATGCGCTCCGCCTAGTGGTTCTTTAATAATAGTATCGATTACTTTTAATCTTTTAGCATCCTTTGCTGTTAGGTTTAATGCCTCGGCAGCTTGTTCTTTGTGATCCCAACTTCTCCATAATATAGAAGAGCAGTTTTCGGGTGAAATTACAGAATACCATGAGTTTTCGAGCATCATAACCCGATCACCAACACCTATTCCTAAAGCTCCACCACTGGCTCCTTCTCCAATCACAATTACTATAATTGGCACTTTAAGGCGAGTCATTTCCATAATATTACGAGCAATGGCTTCCCCTTGTCCGCGTTCTTCAGCTTCTAATCCTGGATAGGCTCCTGGCGTATCGATAAACGTAACTACCGGAAGACCAAATTTTTCGGCAGATTTCATTAAGCGCAAGGCTTTACGATATCCTTCAGGACTTGCCATCCCAAAATTACGGTATTGTCGCGTTTTGGTGTTATACCCTTTTTGTTGCCCAATAAACATATAGCTTTGATCGCCAATTTTACCAAGACCGCCTACCATGGCTTTATCGTCTTTAAAGTTACGATCGCCGTGAAGTTCTAAAAAAGAATCCCCACAAATGGATTTAACATAATCCATAGTATAGGGACGATTGGGGTGACGAGACAACTGAACACGTTGCCACGGAGTTAAGTTTTTATATACTTCCTTCTTGGTTTCCTTTAATTTTTTCTCAATCTGCTTACAGGTATTGGTAACATCTACTTCGCTGTCAGTTCCAATTTGGCAAGCTTTCTCGTACTGTTCCTGTAAATCCTTTATAGGTAATTCAAATTCAAGATATTCCATAGTATCTTTAGATTGTAGTTTTTTGCTTAGCTCACAAAGATAAAATTTTGTTTCTAGGTATTAGGCAATCCTCTTTTTTTTCTTTGCAATCTATTTTTAATTATTCCGTTTGCGATAACTGTTACTATAATAATGACAGCTCCATAATAGAACTCTGTATTCATATGTTCTGAATCGCCTAAAATAAGCAATGCCAAGATAATTCCGTATACAGGCTCTAGGTTTACCGTCAGCATTACAGTATAAGGACTTATCCATTTCATTACGTGTACCGAAGCCAAAAAGGCATATGCGGTGCAAACTGAGGCTAAAAGCAGTAGTAAAAGCCAATCGTTTGTTGAGAGTTGAAATAATTCTGATGTAATTTTTCCCTGAAAAGCTAAATAGGCCGTAATACATAATCCTCCGAAAAACAATTCGTATAATGAAATAACCGAAGCTTTATGTTTTACTACCAATGCCCCATTAATAATGGTAAATACAGCTCCTAAGAATGATGAAGCTAGGGCTAGGCCAATTCCCCAGATATAATCAGTTTCTACATTAAATATTAGATATAAACCACCGATTACTATAAGTCCGAAGAACACTTCGTACCCGATTATTTTTCTTCTGTAGAAAAGCGGCTCCAATAGGGATGCAAAAAAAGCTCCTGTGGACATAATTGCCAACGTAACTGAAACATTCGATTCTTTTATAGCTCCAAAAAAACACAACCAATGCAGCGCAATAATAAAGCCGGCAAGAAAAAAGCGTGAAAGGGTTTTACCTGAAAAGCGTAGTTTTTCTTTCTTAAGTAGAACAAACAACAAAATAAACCCTGAAGCCAATAACATTCTAAACCAAACCAACGGAATGGCATCGATGGAAATTAAAGCTCCCAGCACCGCTGTAAAACCCCAAATAAAAATAATCCCGTGTAAATGGAGGTAGTTGAGTAATTTAGCGTTTGGCATTTCTAAGAAGGTAAATAGCTAAGATACCAAATACAAAATTAGGAAACCACGTAGCTATAAAAGGTGAAAAAGTACTTTGCTCAGCCATCGTCCCAAATATCTTATCGAAAAAGATAAAGGTCATACCAATACCAATACCAATGGCAAGGTTGACCCCCATTCCACCACGGCGTTTTACCGATGATACTGCAACTGCAATAATGGTTAAGATATATGCAGAAACTGGTAAACTCCAGCGTTTATAGCGTACCACTTCGTACCTATTTATGTAAGAGGAACCTTTTGCTTTTTCCCGTTGTATAAAGTCGTTAAGTTCTGTGAAATTTAGTGTTTCTGCAATATATTCTACTGGTGTTAAATCTTCCATTTCAAAGGAAAACGTTGTGTCTAGCTTTGTTTCTTTCAAAAGTTGGTCATTGTTTTGACCTACAATTCGTTTTTTATAGTTGTAGAGTGTGTAAGAGCTATCTTTTTCATTATACTTTATACTACTTGCTGAAATTTTGTACTTCATTTCATTATCCTCGAAATGCTCTAAGGTAAAGTTATTTCCTCTTTTTTCCTTTACATTAAAGTAGCTTACGTAAATATAATCGTTATCATTTATTTGTCTAAACACATTAGATTGTGCCCTATCTTGAGTTCCTTTCTTAAGGTATTTGTACTTAAACTCATTAAATCCTTTACTGGCCATGGGCGCTAAATACATACCTAACACCAAAGCGCCAATACAAACAATTGTAGCTCCAATCATATAAGGGCGCAAAAAACGATAATAGGAAACCCCACTACTTAAAAAAGCAATGATCTCTGTGTTATTTGCTAATTTTGATGTAAACCAAATTACCGACAAAAACAAAAACAAGGGAAACAACAAGTTTGCAAAATAAATGGTAAAGTCTAAATAATACTTTGCTATTTCGATAAAAGGCACCTCATTTTCGAGCATTTTATCAATCTTTTCAGCAAGATTGACTGTTATCCCGATAGGAATAAATAAAAGAAGCAACAGTAAAAATGTTCCTAAGTATCGCTTCAGAATATATTTATCGAGTATACTTAACATTAAAGGCGTTTATCCATTTGTTTAACCATCTTATTTTTCCAAGAAGTGAAATCTCCGGCTAAGATATGCTTTCTCGCTTCACGAACCAACCATAAATAAAAACCGAGATTATGGATGGTTGCAATTTGCATACCCAAAAGTTCTTTTACCTTAAATAGGTGGCGAACATACGCCTTGCTATAGGCAGTATCTACCCACGTAATATCCATATCGTCAATGGGTGAAAAATCGTCTTCCCACTTTTTGTTTTTAATGTTAATTGAGCCATGTGCCGTAAAAAGCATACCGTTACGACCATTTCTAGTAGGCATTACACAATCAAACATATCAATCCCTAAAGCAATATTCTCTAATAAATTAATAGGTGTTCCTACTCCCATTAAGTAACGAGGTTTATCTTCAGGAAGTATATCGGTGACCACTTCGGTCATAGCATACATCTCTTCCGCTGGTTCCCCCACAGACAAACCACCAATTGCATTTCCTGCTGCTCCTACAGATGCTATGTACTCTGCAGATTGTTTCCTGAGATCTTTGTATGTGCTTCCTTGAACAATGGGAAAAAATGTTTGGTTGTAATCATATTTTAAAGGTGTCTTCTCTAAATGCGAAATACATCGATCTAGCCAACGATGCGTCATATGCATAGAGCGTTTGGCATATTTATAATCACAAGGATACGGTGTACATTCATCAAAGGCCATGATAATGTCGGCTCCAATAGTTCGTTGGATTTCCATCACGTTTTCAGGTGTAAAAAAATGCATGCTACCGTCAATATGCGACTTAAACTTAACACCTTCTTCTTTAATTTTTCTATTTGCTGAAAGGGAATACACTTGATATCCGCCACTATCGGTCAAGATATTTCGGTCCCAATTCATAAATTTATGAATACCCCCCGCTTTTTCAAGTATATCAGTCTGTGGACGTAAGTATAAATGATAGGTGTTTCCTAAAATAATATCAGGGTTTATATCTTGTGAAAGCTCACGTTGGTGTACACCTTTAACTGTTCCAACGGTGCCTACTGGCATAAAAATTGGCGTTTCAACGGGGCCGTGATCCAGTGTTATAGTCCCAGCGCGGGCTTGGCTTTCGGGATCGGTTTTTTCTAAATTAAATTGCATGTAAGGTTTTTCTGAAATATGCCAGAATTGGCAAACAGCTGCAAAGATAATAGGATTTGTTTAGATACATAGCCTCCCTTTTTCGGAAAAGAAAATTTTAGAAAATAATTAAAAAACTGTAACCTTAATAACTTCCATTAAATCGTTGATAACTGCCCTAATTTAGTTTTGCCTAGCTCTAAGAATACTGTATTTTTGATTCTGAAAAACAAAACAACACAAATGGCAGATTTACAACACCTTGAGGATTTAGTAGTTCAAGTTCGCAGGGATATTTTAAGGCAAGTACACGCAGTAAATTCGGGGCATCCAGGTGGTTCTTTAGGCTGTACTGAATTTTTCGTCGCTTTGTATCAAGAATTAATGGAACGCAAAGATGACTTCAATATGGACGGAATTGGGGAAGACCTTTTCTTTCTATCAAACGGTCATATTTCACCGGTTTTTTATAGTGTTTTAGCGCGTTCGGGATATTTTCCTGTAGAAGAATTAAAAACCTTCAGACATATTGATTCTCGCTTACAAGGGCATCCAACTACTCATGAAGGTTTACCAGGAATACGTGTAGCTTCAGGATCGTTAGGACAAGGAATTTCCGTATCTATCGGCGCTGCGGAAGCAAAAAAATTAAATAAGGACAACCACATAGTCTACACCCTTTGTGGCGACGGCGAATTACAAGAAGGCCAAAATTGGGAAGCCATTATGTACGCTGCCGGAAACAAAGTGGACAATCTAATTGTTTCTATTGATTTAAACGGTCAACAAATTGACGGTGCAACTCAAAATGTACTTCCGTTAGGAAACGTAAAAGAAAAATTTGAAGCATTTGGCTGGGACGTTCTAGAAATTAAAGAAGGAAACAACCTTTCTGCTGTACTTGAAGGAATGAAAAAAGCCAAAGCAAAAACTGGAAACGGAAAACCTGTCTGTGTGTTGTTGCACACTGTAATGGGGAACGGTGTTGATTTTATGATGCACACGCATGCTTGGCACGGAAAAGCTCCAAATGACGAGCAATTAGAAAAAGCATTATCACAGAACCCGGAAACGCTGGGTGATTATTAATTCTGAAAAGTAATACAATGAAAAAATATACAGACAGCGGAAAAAAAGATACAAGATCCGGTTTTGGCGCAGGATTAACAGAACTTGGAAAAACCAATGAAAATGTAGTCGCACTATGTGCAGACTTGACCGGTTCTCTAAAAATGGATGAATTTAAAGAAAACCATCCAGAACGCTTTTATCAAGTTGGAATTGCCGAAGCAAACATGATGGGTATGGCAGCCGGGATGACCATTGGTGGAAAAATACCTTTTACAGGTACTTTTGCTAACTTCTCTACAGGTCGCGTGTACGATCAAATACGCCAAAGTATTGCTTATAGTGGTAAAAACGTAAAAATATGTGCCTCTCACGCTGGTGTTACCTTAGGTGAAGATGGAGCAACACATCAAATTCTTGAAGATTTAGGGTTGATGAAAATGCTTCCAGGAATGACCGTAATCAATACATGTGACTACAACCAAACGAAAGCTGCAACCTTGGCCGTAGCGGAACACCAAGGACCTATGTATCTTCGTTTTGGAAGACCAAAAGTAGCAAACTTCACTCCTGAAAATCAGAATTTTGAGATTGGTAAAGCTGTTCATTTACAAGAAGGAACCGATGTAACTTTAGTAGCAACGGGTCATTTGGTGTGGGAAGCACTCCAAGCTGCCGAAAAATTACATGAAGAAGGCATTAGTGCCGAAGTAATTAACATACACACAATTAAGCCTTTGGACAATAAAGCGATACTTGATAGCGTTGTTAAAACAGGGTGCATTGTTACCGCAGAAGAACACAACTATTTAGGTGGTCTTGGTGAGAGTGTTTCCCGAGTATTAGCCAAAAATGCCCCAACTCCACAAGAGTTTGTGGCGACGCAAGATACCTTTGGAGAATCTGGAACGCCTGAGCAATTAATGGAAAAATATGGTTTAAATGCCAATGCCATTATAAAAGCTGCAAAGAAAGTGATCTCGCGTAAATAATCTTTTTTTGCTCCAGTCTGTTGATAGCAGACTTCGATCAAAAAAGAAAGCCCCGCAATATAATTGCGGGGCTTTCTCATTTTAAATTGTTTTTATGCAGTATCACGAGGTTGATGCTGCTCTTTCCGTTGTTTAACTTGATGATTTATCTCTTTCCCATCAGCCTCTTCTCCTTTTTTATTTATGGCTTGCTCTTCTATGCTTTGTTTCTGTTTTTCTGAATTATTTTTCTTATCATTTTCCATAACTGTACAATTTTTATTCACTTAAATATAATCAGTAATCTGCTGAAATCAAAATAATTATAATTCATTAACACCCTTTGTTAAAGCATTCTCAATTGGCAAAATACTAAGAAATTTCTTCTAAAATAGATTGTACTTTTATTATATAATTTCAAAAAAAAGAGAACACTATGAAAACCACAAGAGAACAAGCAAAGGAAACAGTACATAAAGATTTAGTGAATAACCTACAGGGACTACTGAAGAAAAATTATGATGCAGAAAAAGGATTTACTAAAGCTATGGAAGATGCAAAGGATAGTAATTTAAAGCGTTTTCTAGGACAACAAGCTCGACAACGCAATAAATTCGCCACAAAATTAGATAATGAAATACGTTCTTTAAATGAAAAGCCTACTGAAGATGGAAGTACTACAGGAGATTTACATCGAACTTGGATTGATATAAAAACTGCATTTACTGGAAAAGATGATGAAGCAGTTTTGGAAGAATGTATTCGAGGTGAAAAAGCGAGTATGGAAGAATATGAAGAAACGCTAAATGAAAACCGTTTTCCACCAAAGTTACAAACCGTCTTAAATAACCAACTATCTGAAATTAAAGGTACAGTAGCAAAAGTGAAAAACCTTGAAGATCTTGCTGAGAATATGAATTAATGAAAAAGGAAGATGAATAGCAAGAAGAAACCCTGAAGTACCTCCACTTCAGGGTTTTTATTATTTCATTTTTGACCGTACTTAAGCCGTTATTTCAATATCTGCTTCTTTTATAGCTTTAAATCCTCCTGCAACATCAATTACGTTGTGTATTCCTCTACTTTTTAAAATAGAAGCAGCAATTACCGAACGGTACCCTCCTGCACAATGTACATAAAAGGGTTCCTTAGTAGGATAATCACTTAAGTATTCATTTATAAGACTTAATGATGTATGCTTGGCATTAGGAATATGAGCAGAGCTATACTCTCCATCTTTACGAACATCAAAAACAGGAACGTGTTCTTTTATTTTTTCCTTTAATACGGTAGCAGAAACTGATTGCATGCTGTCAACTTCTTTATCAGCTTGTTGCCAAGCTTCAATTCCTCCTTTTAAATACCCCAAGGTATTGTCAAAACCAACTCTCGATAATCGCATCACGGCTTCTTCTTCCCGTCCTTCGTCAACAATCAACAAAATAGGTTGTTGTACATCGGCAATTAAATCACCCACCCACGGGGCAAATCCGCCATCTAAGCCAATAAAGATAGATTTTGGAACATGACCTTTAATAAAATCTTTTTGATGACGCACATCTAACATCACCGCTCCAGTTGTGTTTGCCGCAGTTTCAAACTCTTGTGGGCTTAATGCTTTTGTTCCGCGAGTTATCACTTCATCAAAACTATCATACCCCTCTTTATTCATTTTTACATTTAAAGGGAAATAACTTGGTGGTGGTAAAAGACCATCGGTAACTTCTTGTATAAACTCATCACGAGTCATATCTTCCCGTAATGCATAATTCATCTTTTTTTGATTGCCTAGCGTATCTACGGTTTCTTTCATCATATTTTTTCCACAGGCAGAACCCGCACCGTGTGCCGGATAAACGGTAACGTCATCGGCTAATGGCATTATTTTTTCGCGAAGGCTATCGTATAAAATACCTGCAAGTTCATCTTGCGTCATAGTAGCTGCTTTTTGGGCCAAATCGGGTCTACCCACATCACCTAAAAACAAAGTATCACCACTAAAAATAGCTTGATCCTTACCTCTTTCATCACGAAGCAAATAGGTTGTGCTTTCCATGGTATGTCCTGGAGTGTGCAAAGCAATTATGGTTAGTTTTCCTACTTTAAACTCCTGTTTATCGTTAGCTATCGTAGCATTAAAAGAGGGATTAGCGTTTGGACCAAATATTATTGGGGCTCCAGTTTTTTCAGAAAGTGAAAGATGCCCGCTTACAAAATCAGCGTGAAAATGGGTTTCAAAAATATATTTAATCTTGGCATTATCACGTTCTGCTCTTTCTGTATATGGGTGCGTTTCTCGCAAAGGATCTATAATTGCTACCTCGCCTTCACTTTCAATATAATAAGCGCCTTGCGAAAGACATCCAGTGTAAATTTGTTCAATATTCATTCTCTGTAAAATTTGATGCAAAGATACAGATTGTTGTGATTTATTTTAAAAAATAAGAAAAGAGCACTTAGTTTTTTCACATAATTTTTAGAAAATAGGCTTTAACTTCAACTATCTTTATGGTCAACCAAAATTTACATTTTATGAAACGATTTGCAATTTTATTATTTTCAACTTTGTTATTTGCTTGTGCAAGTGACAAAAAAGATACAGAAACTGTCCGCGATATGGCTGTTCAAGAAGTTAAAAAACAAATGAACTTACCTGAGGGAACTACTTTTAACAATGAGAACATTGAGGTGACTGAAGAAGAATCTAATACAGAAGGAGTTGAGACGGTTTATGTGGTAAAAATTTCTATTAAATCTCAAGATCAAGACGGAAATGAAATGATAAAAACAAATACCTTACGATATGAAAAAGCGGATGATGACACGTATAAGCTCGCATCTTTCGATTAAATAATTATATGCCTTTTATTAAAAGTTGATTCTTTTATAAAAGGCATTTTTATTATTCAATTGAATAATAAAAATAAAGCATCCTTATTAAAAATCAATAATTAATATACAAATGAAATATTTTTTTCTCTCCCTATTAACACTACTTGTAGTATCATGTAATACAGCGCAAACCACTATTGCCAAGAAAAAAACCCGCGTGGACTATGCCAATAGTATTACCGCTGAAGAATTAAAAACCATGTTATACACATTTGCTGGTGATGAAATGCAAGGGAGAATGACAGGTGAAAAAGGTCAAAAAATGGCTGCGGAATACCTTCGTAACTTCTATCAAGATCACGGTATTGCTTCTCCTATCGAAGAGAATAATTATTATCAAACCATCCCTGCTGAATATTTCAATAGAATGCAAGATCCTAAACCATCAGAAAATGTAGTCGCTTTTATTGAAGGCTCAGAAAAACCAGATGAAATAATTGTACTTTCTGCTCATTACGATCACGTAGGTATGCGGGAAGATGGTACTATTTTCAATGGTGCAGATGATGACGGTAGCGGAACTATGGCAATGTTAGAAATGGCTGAAGCTTTTCAGCAAGCAGTTAAAGATGGAAATGGACCAAAGCGTTCTATTTTATTTTTACACGTTACAGCAGAAGAAATAGGATTATTTGGCTCTCGATATTACACTGAAAACCCAATTTTTCCTTTAGAGAATACCGTTGCTAATTTAAACACAGATATGATTGGTCGAATTGATCCAGATAAAAAAGATAATCCAAACTATATTTACTTAATAGGTAGTGACAAACTAAGCCAAGAACTACACGATGTTTCTGAAGAAGTGAACAAAGAATACACAAACTTAGAGTTAGATTATACATATAACGACGAAAACGACCCAAATCGTTTTTATTACCGAAGCGATCACTACAACTTTGCAAAAAACAACATCCCGATCATCTTTTATTTTAATGGAACACACGAAGATTACCATAAACCAACGGATACTCCTGATAAAATTGAATACGACTTAATGACAAAAAGAGCACAATTAATTTTTCAAACCGCTTGGGAAATAGCAAATCGGGAAGGTAGAATTACGGCAGATAAGCTTTAATAAAAATCACGGGGCTTCGATATATCCCTCCTACCGGGACACTCAGACGCCTTGAAACATACATTCTGAATACAAAAAAAGCCTCTCGTTTCCGAGAGGCTTTACTTTTGGGTGGAAGACGGGATTCGAACCCGCGACCCTCGGTACCACAAACCGATGCTCTAACCAGCTGAGCTACAACCACCATGTAATTTCGCTTTAAAAGCGAGTGCAAATATAAGGTATTTACCACGTTTGCACAATATAAAAATATCAGAATTTTTAGATCAAATCAAAAATAGAATCTACAGCCACGTATCGTTCTGTTGTAAAGCCTTCTCCGTGCTCCACTCCTATTAAGCGTCCTAAGTTTTGAGCACGATATGTTATACTCTCATTAAAGTTTGCCGTAGCGATAGGCGTAACCGGTTCTTTAGAGTTTTCATCAAAGAATTGACTTTTATACGCAGCAACCGATTCTAGTTTTTTATCTAAATGTCCAGTTATGTCAACAACAAAGTCGGGCGTTAAGTCTTTCCACTGTATATAATGGTACACATGTTTAGGTCGCCATTCCTTTTGGTGATTACCCTCATGGATTGTTTCAATTTTACGTAAACCGCTTAAAAAACAAGCATCGCTAACCAACTTACTGCCTTTTCCATGATCGATATGACGGTCATCAATTGCATTGCATAAGACAACATCCGGTCTGTATTTTCTCAATATTTTAATAACCTCCAACTGAGTAGCCGTATTGTTCACAAAAAAACCATCTGAGAATTGTAAGTTGTGCCGTACCGCTACACCCAGTATCTTAGCAGCATCCTCTGCTTCTTTATCTCTAATTTCAGCTGTGCCTCTTGTACCCAACTCGCCTCGAGTTAAATCTAATATCCCTACTTTTTTACCATTTGCTACTTCTTTTGCAATAGTTCCTGAACAACTTAACTCTACATCATCAGGATGCGCCCCAATGGCTAATATATCTAACTTCATGGTTTATACTTTTTGTAATTTTCCTTCTAAAACAGTTTCAAAGGCTTGCTCTAAATCGTTTATTAAGTCGCGTTTTTCTTCAATTCCTACAGAAAAACGTAACAAACCATCGCTTATTCCTTGTCGTTCTCTTTCTCCTGAAGAAAGTAATGCGTGCGATGTTTTTGTAGGTGATAAAATAGTAGATTCTACTCCGGCCAAACTCATGGACTCTTTAATTAGTTTCAATGATTTCATAAACTTGGAAGCATCCACTCCTTCTTTTAACTCGAAAGAAAGCATGCCGCTATACCCTCGCATTTGTTTTTTTGCTAACGCATAATCTGGATGACTTTTTAAACCAGGATAATATACTTTGTCAACTAGATCATGTCTATGTAACCATTTAGCCAGTTTTTTAGCATTTTTATTCTGTGCTTTTACCCGAAGTTTCATGGTTTTCATACTTCGTTCCAGCAACCAAACCGTATAATCGCTTAAGCTTCCACCTAAGTTTTTAGCAACATTCCAAATTTTCGTAATATGCTCTTCTGATGCAGCAACCGCCCCTGCGCAAATATCGCTATGCCCGCCCATGTATTTGGTAGCACTGTGTATCATAATATCAATGCCGAAATCTGCCGGGTTTTGATTTATGGGAGACGCGAACGTATTGTCAATCATTGTAACAATATTTCGCTCTTTTGCGATACGTGAAATCATTTCCAAATCGGTTATTAGCATTAACGGATTGGAAGGTGTTTCAACAAAAATTACTTTGGTGTTATCTTTAATTTTTGAAGTAAAGTCAGCTTCAGAAAAACCTTCTGTAAAATCGTATTTAATACCAAATTTATCAAATTCTTCAACTACAAAATTATAGGTTCCGCCGTAAAGCGTTTTTTGCAATACCACATGATCGCCCGCATGTAAAAAAGCGAGCATTGTTGTACTTATGGCCGCCATCCCACTTCCAAAAATTAAACCTGCTTCAGTTTTTTCGAGCATCGCAATTTTTTTGCAAAGCGCTTCTTGATTCGGTGTATTAAAATACCGCGGATAGCGTTTTACATCAACTCCTTCATACGCATATGAACTTGACGTATAAATGGGGGAAACGGCTCCTTTAAACTGTTCATCTTTTACTTCGCCAACGTGTGTGCAAATGGTATTTATCCCTAAATTATTCTCTTTCATCTCACTAAAATTTTCTGAACGTCTAAGGTATAAATTCCTTGTCAAGTTTACTATCTTTATGGTATGAAATTACTCCTTACTAACATACAGAAACTACTGCAAACCCGTGAAAATCCACCGCAAAAAGTAAGCGGAACAGAAATGAACCAATTACCAAGTATAGATAATGCTTGGGTACTTATTGAAGATGGTATTATTTCAGATTATGGTGACATGAGGAATATTCCAAATGTGGAAGGCTTTAAACCCATTGATTGTACTGGTAAAATCGTGATGCCTGCTTGGTGTGATTCGCATACACATATTGTCTATGCAGGAAACCGTGAGCAGGAATTTATCGATAGAATTAAAGGGTTATCCTATCAAGAAATCGCTGAAAAAGGCGGTGGGATTGTCAATAGCGCTAAAAAGTTACAGGAAACTTCTGAAAAAAATTTGTATAAGCAATCTGCCAAACGATTGGAAGAAGTGATGAAACTAGGAACAGCAGCAATTGAAATAAAAAGTGGTTACGGACTTACTACCGAAGCGGAATCTAAAATGCTTCGGGTTGCCAAAAAATTAGAAAAAAACTATCCAATAACGGTGAAAACTACTTTTTTAGGAGCCCACGCTGTTCCAACCGAATACAAAGAGAATAAAACGGAATACATCGATTTAATTTGCAATGACATGCTCCCAAAGATTGCTGAAGAAAAACTAGCAGACTATGTGGACGTGTTTTGTGAAGACGGTTATTTTTCAGTAGCAGAAACGGAGCGAATTCTAAAAGAAGCACAAAAATATAAGCTCACCCCTAAAATTCATGTTAATCAGTTTAATGCTATTGGCGGTATTGCAGCGGGTGTAAAATACGATGCTTTAAGTGTAGACCACCTTGAAGTAATGACCGACGAAGACATTGAAGCTTTAAAAGGCAGTGAAACCATGCCAGTGGCACTTCCCTCCTGTTCCTACTTTTTAAGTATTCCTTATACGCCTGGCCGAAAATTAATCGATGCTGGGTTACCACTTGCTTTAGCAACAGACTATAATCCGGGCTCTACGCCCAGTGGAAATATGAATTTTGTCGTTTCTACTGCTTGTATAAAAATGCGATTAACACCAGAAGAAGCAATTAACGCTGCCACTATCAACGGTGCATATGCAATGGGAATTAGCGATACACACGGCAGTATTACCAAAGGTAAAGTTGCGAGTCTTATTATAACAAAAGCGGTTCCCTCGTATGGTTATTTACCGTATTCCTTTGGAAGTAATTTAATCGATTCTGTAATCATAAAAGGAGAAGTTGTATAATGGATTTCGTTCGATTTTATTCTGAAAAAGAATTGGCACAGCTTACGAGTTCCAGAGCTGGAGAAGAAAAACTGGGAGCTGCTGTAAAAACAGTTTCTAATTGGGAAGAATTGAAAAACACCCAATCAAAATATGTTTTATTAGGTATTCCTGAAGATATTGGCATACGTGCCAATCACGGAAAACCGGGCGCACGAGATGCCTGGGTGTCAGGGTTGCAGTCGTTTTGCAATATTCAGAACAATTTGCTCACTAAAGCTGAAAACTTGATTGTTTTGGGTGAGATAGATTGTAAAACCCAAATGGAACAAGCAGAAAAAATTGATGAAGAAGATCCACATTATTTTGAAAAGTTAGGGGAGTTAGTAACTCAAATTGACGATAAAGTTTCAGAAACAATCAAGCGAATTGTTCAAGCAAATAAAACACCTATCATCATTGGGGGCGGTCATAATAATAGCTTCGGAAACTTAAAAGGAGCTTCGCAAGCTATCGGCAAAGGAATAAACTGCGTGAATTTTGATGCTCATACAGATTTTCGAACCTTAGAGCATCGGCATAGCGGTAATGGATTTTCATTCGCTTATGAAGATGGTTATTTAAACAAGTATTCCATAGTTGGGATTCATAGAAATTATACCTCAAAGGCTGTTTTTGAAATGATGGATGCCAATCCAGAAAGAATTCAGTATTCCATTTTTGAAGATATTGCTATTTCAGAAAAAATAGCTTTTTCAAAAGCACTTCAACATGCTGACGAATTTCTACATACCAAAACTGACTATTTTGGTGTTGAGTTAGATTTGGATGCTATTGAAAATATAGGAAGCAGTGCGATGACGCCAAACGGTTTTACGCTAACCGAAGCGCGAAAATTCTTGACTTATTTTTCAGAAAAACAAAATTGTAAATACATACATATTTGTGAAGGAGCACCGGCTTTTTCAAGCAATTCGGGACAATTAGGGAAAACGATTTCTTATTTAATATCAGACTGTATCGCTTCATGAAAATTACATCCTACGAGCCACAATACGATCAAGACTTTTACGAGCTAAATGTAGAATGGCTAGAAACATACTTTTATGTTGAAGATTTTGACCGAGAAGTATTAAGTAATCCAAAAAAATACATTTTAAACCCTGGCGGGCATATCTTTTTTGCTGTTGAAAACAAGACCGTTTTAGGCACGGTTGCCCTTATAAAAAAAGAAGAAGGCGCTTTTGAACTTACCAAAATGGCCGTTTCGCCAAACCAACGAGGTAAGAAAATTGGTCAAAAGCTAATGCAATACTGTATTGATTTTGCAAAAGAAAATAAGTTTGAAAAACTGTTTCTATACTCCAATACCAAGCTTGAAAATGCTATTTATATTTATAGAAAATTCGGGTTTATAGAAGTAGAACAAGAGCCCGATGTACCATATGAGCGAAGTAATATAAAGATGGTTTTTCCACTCTAACGTATTACTTGTTCTTCTCCTCAATCCATTTGGACATAAACTTTGTGCTTTGTGCCGTGTGGTGCTGTAAAATTTGCCCAAAAAAGTTTTTATTTCTGTGTGCTTCTAATGAGTTTAAAAGAGTGAAAATTCTTTCAATAAGGTTAACCTCAAAAAGATTTTTATCAAATCGGTTATTGAGTATTTTAAAATTTTGCTGCTGCTTTTCTAACCAAACTTTTTCATCGGTATAAAGCGCGATAGCTTTCTCTATAAAGTCAGTCCAATTATCTATCCCATTATTAGTTGCAGAAGCACTATAAAGCCCTTCGGCTCCTATATTTGTAGTTACAAAAGGCGTTCCGCATTGCATAGCATCTATCAATTTCCCTTTTAATCCTGCACCAAACCTGATTGGCGCTAAACACACTCCTGCTTGTTGTATTACAGTGTGACTATTTGCCGCCCAACCTTTAATAATAAACCCTTCCTTCTCGTTATGCAGCTCCTCTATTTGTTGTGGAGCGTACGCTCCATAAATATGCAATTCAGCTTTTGGAAGCTTTGCTTTTATATAAGGCCAAATCTTCTTTTTTAAAATTTTTACAGAATCTACATTTGGTGCATGCAGTAAATTACCAATGGTAATAAAATGGTTTCTTTCTTTAAAAGTTGGCAGGTTTTCAATTTGTTTTTCTGAAGTGGGAGAAAGTAAAAATGGAAGATAAAACAATAGATCTTCTGGAATAGCAAAGGTGTTTTGTAATAGCATCATTTCAGTTTCTGAAATAATAAGTGACAAATCGCACCGCCAAATACTTGCTAACTCTCGTTTTGCTGTTTCCGTAAATAAATTTGCTTCTTCAACAGGTTTCTCTTTTTTTATAGCTGTTTCGCGTGCTTTCCGAAGAAAATGCAAGTCTTCTGTGTCTAATACTTTTAGTGCTTTTGGACAGATCTCACTTACCCGCCAGCCAAATTGTTCTTCGGTTATAAACCGATCAAAAAGCACAATGGTTGGGTTCAGTTTCTGAAGAAAATCATCAAAAGAAGGATTATTAAGTTGAATTTTTTTTGAAGAAACTCCTAAGTTTTCCAAATCCACAGATTTATCACCACCGCTCGCAGTACTTGCAAAAGTTATAGTGTAATTATCTGCTAGGAAAAGCTGAATAAGCTGAAGCATTCTAGAGCCTGCCGCTGTGGTAGACGGTTCAGGAAAGGTATGACCTATGATGAGTAGATTTTTCAAGCTTAGTTATAAACCAAATTAAAACTAATAAATTGCCAAATTATAGAAGCTAAAATAGTGGCACTAATAAACAGCGTCATTAAGACCACTATTTTTTTATTAGATTGCCAATTAATAATATTTA
The DNA here is from genome assembly GCF_003413745.1 of Marixanthomonas ophiurae. Taxonomy (NCBI): domain Bacteria; kingdom Pseudomonadati; phylum Bacteroidota; class Flavobacteriia; order Flavobacteriales; family Flavobacteriaceae; genus Marixanthomonas; species Marixanthomonas ophiurae. Next base: position 25,610 of record NZ_QVID01000003.1, read on the forward strand.
AAACAATCTGTAGTACTAAGGCTATTGCTTGAGACAACAAAAAGGTGTTACCAAATTGCCATTCGGGGTTATTTTGTTTAAGGACAAACGTAATAATCATTACGATTATCAATATCACTGTAAAAGTTATCACCGTCCATTTTGGAAATCTAAACCTCTTATTCATACCATAAAGATACTATTTGTAAGTTTCCTTTCCAATTACGGGATAAAAGCACAATAACTATAAATTTTTAATATCTAGTTGAGCTGTCCTAACAACTTTAGAACTATCTGTTTGCGTCCAAGCAAAGAACAATTTGTCTCCTAATTTTGCCGTTTGAGGAAAGCCACTAGCGCGCTCGGCACTCGTTTTCGAAACAATAATTGGGGCTCCAACTTCTCCTGAAACAGCTATTTTTCTAACTTTAATCACTTCTTCTTCACCATTGGGCTCCATCCAAATAATAACAGCTTCTTTATCTGAAATCATCTCCACCTCTACTCTACCGGTTGCATTTTTAGTGTCAACCCGAATAGAACTTCCGAAGTTTTTACCATTATCCTCTGAAAAAGCTATTTGCACTTTCCCTTCTCCTCCCACTGCAGTAAACCAACCAACAGCAACTGAATTTTCAAGTGCTGCAATGGAAGGACCATTTACAGGACATCCGGGAATTTCCCAATTATCATTCCCAATAGTTTGTGACTTTGTTGGCTCTTCATTTTCAAACCGAATTACTGAAATATCTCTAATTTCTTCTTTACTTCTATCCCGATACGCAACGATTGGTCCGTTGGTAGTCATGGCTGATGACGTTCCGCAGCAATCACAAACGCTATTATCTAACTCGGTATCGTTGCTGATTTCACCTTTAAAGTTAACCGTTGCAGCTCGTAACGTCATGGCACCACCTTCATTATGAGAATCGTGGTTTTCATGACCCCCTCCAACAGTATTTCGACCATCTAACCACGTTACAAAAAAGCCTTTTTTATTAGGTATCATAGAAACAAAGCCGTGCTCGCTTTTGGTACCATCGTTATGGAGAAGAAAATCATTCTTCCAGCTTTCTTCTTCGGAATTGTAAAGGTCTAATTTTACATTATACGTATATGTACCTTTCGCTGACTTTTGTAGATGGCTTGTTAAAACAGTGCCCTTATTTTCGGCTATAACCGGGAAATCTGCCCAATTTATAAACCAATCTGTTCCAGAGCTAACCGCAATAGGCTCCTGCCAATTTTTAGATTTATACTCTGAATAATACAACGTTGAAAGGCTGTCCCGTTGTGTTACGTACGATAAGAAAAGAGACTCCCCATTACTGAACAATCGTGGCAATGAACTGTTTACCGTAGTAGGGTTGGAAATTAATTGAACGTTTTCAGTTATTTCTTTAGGAGATATTTTATCCTCTTTTTTTACTTCATTTTTACACGAGATAAAAAGGAATAAAAAAACTATAAAAGAAATTCTCATGATTTTATTAGCTTTTAACTACTTCCCCGTACAAGTCAAAATCTTCGGCGGCTGTTATTTTTACGTTGAAAAATTCGCCTGTTCTTAAATAGCCTTCTTCAGCATTGACCAACACTTCGTTATCTACGTCTGGACTGTCAAATTCAGTACGTCCAACAAAGTAACTACCTTCTTTTCTATCAATTAAAACACGGAATTCTTTACCAATTTTCTGCTGATTCAATTCCCAAGAAATCTGTGACTGAATGGCCATAATTTCATTAGCCCGATCCATTTTTACATCTTCAGGCACATCATCTTCTAGATTAAAAGCGTGTGTGTTTTCTTCGTGAGAATACGTAAAACAACCTAAACGCTCAAAGCGCATTTCTTCTACCCAGTTTTTAAGTAGCTGGAAGTCTTCTTCCGTTTCCCCAGGGTATCCGACAATAAGTGTCGTACGGATAGCCATATTGGGAACATACTTTCTAAAGTCTCTTAAAAGGTTAGTTGTCTTTTCATACGTAGTACCTCGGCGCATTGATTTTAAAATATGATCCGAAATATGCTGCAATGGAATATCGATATAATCGCATACTTTTGGCTCTTCTCGCATTACGTCCAACACATCCATTGGGAAACCGGTTGGGAATGCATAATGCAACCTGATCCACTCAATTCCTTCAACCTTTGCCAGATTATTAAGTAGTTCGGCAAGGTTTCGTTTTTTATACAAATCAAGACCATAATACGTAAGATCTTGTGCAATTAGGATTAATTCTTTTACCCCATTTGCGGCTAGTTTTTCAGCTTCAGTTACTAAATCTTCAATAGGGGTACTTTTATGCTTTCCTCTCATCAATGGAATGGCACAAAACGAACACGGACGATCACAACCTTCGGCAATTTTTAAATACGCGTAGTTTTTTGGAGTAGTTGTTAATCGTTCTCCTATGAGTTCGTGCTTATAATCAGCACCTAGTGCTTTTAATAAACCGGGTAATTCTGTAGTTCCGAAGTATTGATCTACATCTGGAATTTCTTTTTGAAGATCGGGTTTGTAGCGTTCAGAAAGGCAACCGGTAACAAAAACCTTATCAACTGTTCCTTCTTCTTTTTTCTGAACGTACTCTAATATCGTATTTACACTTTCTTCCTTTGCATTCGCAATAAAGCCACAGGTATTGATTACTACTACATTTCCTTCTTCTTCATGAACAACCTCTTTGTTATTGGCACGTAACTGTCCCATTAATACTTCGCTATCGTAAACATTTTTAGAACAGCCTAAGGTTACTACATTAATCTTATTTTTCTTCAGTGATTTTGTACGCATTCTCTAAGTATAAATAATTAAGTAAGAAATAGAAAGGGTTTTAACTCTCTATATTATTATTGCTTCTATTGCTATTGTCGTATTTTTAAATCAATAATTGCAAGAGTATAAGTTATGGTTGAAATTTAAATTTGTTTTATCATATACAAGTTTGTCCATGATTCGTCATGGAACTTGAATTGCCCCGTAGCTTCATGCTGTATTTTAAAGCCTTCCTTTTTATATAATCGGACTGCATTTTCGTTCCATCCAAATGCTCGTAGGTCAACTTTTTCAACAGTTGCTTTATTTTGAATTCTTTGAATCATTAGCCTGACGATATGTTTCCCCAGCCCTTTACCTCTATACACTTTATCTCCTATCAAAATTCTTGATAATCGAGGGTATTCGTTTTGAAAGTTTAGCTCACAGTGACCAATAACTTTATCAGTTTCAATATCGATTATTCTTTTAGGTTTAAGCCCTTCTTTATTAACGTAATCTTCAAGCTGCTTTGTGGTTAATGGATATGAAAAAATAGGTCCTGCAAATTGAATTAGAGCTCTTTCGGAATCTATCCAACTTATCAATCTTTGAAAATCTTCTTTCGTAAAAGGCTCAAGTTTAATCAATCTAGTTTCTTTTGTTATTTAAAAAACGAATCTACAAACTCGAACTTGTTGAAGACTTGAAGATCTTCCATTCCTTCCCCTACACCAATGTATTTAACGGGAATTTTAAATTGATCGCTAATACCAATAACAACGCCTCCTTTTGCTGTTCCGTCAAGCTTGGTAACTGCTAGCGATGTAACTTCGGTTGCGTTGGTAAACTGTTTGGCTTGTTCAAAAGCATTTTGCCCAGTTGAACCATCCAATACCAATAAAACATCGTGTGGTGCATCTGGAATTACCTTCTGCATTACGCGTTTTACTTTTGAAAGTTCATTCATTAAGTTTACTTTGTTGTGCAAACGTCCTGCAGTATCAATAATAACCACATCTGCATTTTGTTTTACAGCACTTTGCAAACTATCAAACGCTACACTGGCTGGATCGCTGCCCATGCTTTGCTTTACTATAGGAACTTCGGTACGGTCTGCCCATATTTGTAATTGGTCAATCGCCGCGGCTCTAAAGGTATCGGCCGCTCCTAATACTACTTTTTTACCTGCTTTCTTAAATTGATATGCTAATTTACCTATGGTGGTAGTTTTTCCAACTCCGTTTACACCAACTACCATAATTACGTGCGGCACGGAACGTTCTGGTACTTCAAATTCGGTTGCATTACCAGAGTCAATTTCGCTCAAGAGACCAGCAATTTCCTCACGAAGAATTTGATTTAACTCGTCTGTACCTAAATATTTATCTTTTGAAACACGAGCTTCTATACGCTCAATTACTTTTAACGTGGTATTTACTCCTACATCGCTTGTTACGAGTATTTCTTCAAGGTTATCGAGTACATCATCATCTACTTTGCTTTTACCAGCAACAGCTTTGGACAGTTTATCGAAAAAAGTAGTTTTCGATTTTTCTAACCCTTTATCTAGGGTTTCCTTTTTTTCTTTTGAAAATATTTTTTTAAAAAGGCTCATAGTTTTGTTAGTTAAGCACGGTTTTGCGTGAGGGATTGAGTACGCTACCGTGTAGCGACGAAAGCCCGACCCGATTTAGGGGCACGCCCATATCCGGCAAAGATAATGGTTTAAAAATACAAAAAGCCACCTTCGTAAAAAAGTGGCTTTCTGTATAGTATTGTATATTGGTTATTTTTTGTTTAACCAATCGTTTACTTGGTCTGGAGCCATAATAGACTCTACAAAAGTATACGCTCCTGTTTTTTCTGACTTCACCATTTTAATGGCTTTACTTAGTCGCTTAGATCCGGTTTGTAATGTTGCTACTGATTTCTTTGCCATAACTAATTATTTTATCTCCTTGTGAACAGTCATCTTTTTAAGGATAGGGTTGAATTTTTTCAACTCTAATCTGTCCGGAGTGTTTTTCTTGTTTTTAGTGCTAATGTAACGAGACGTCCCAGGTTTACCTGTTGCTTTGTGCTCTGTACATTCTAAAATTACTTGTACTCTATTTCCTTTTTTAGCCATTGTTACCGACTTTATACGTTATTGCAATTATTTGTTAAGGAAGCCTTTTTCGCGAGCTTCTTTAACTACTGCATAAATCCCTTTTTTATTGATGTCTTTTAACGCTGAAGTAGATACTTTTAGTGTTAACCACTGATCTTCTTCAGGAATGTAAAAGCGTTTTTTTACCAAATTCACATTAAACTTGCGCTTGGTTTTGTTCATCGCGTGGGATACGTTGTTCCCAACCATTGCTCTTTTGCCCGTAAGCTCACAAACTCTTGACATTACCTTATTGTTTATAGTTATTTTTAAACAGGCTGCAAATTTAAATAAATTTATCGGTATGCACAATAAAAGATATTTAGTTTTTTAAAATTTCTTTTAGAAGCATTTCGAAAGCCTTGTTTGTCGCTTTTATAATAACACGTTCGCGGTTATTACCAAAGCTAAATTTTTGAGAAACAACTCCTTTTGGTGAAGCGATTGCAATAAACACTGTTCCTACTTCATCAATAGCATCTCCTTTTGTTGGCCCTGCAATACCCGTGGTTGCGACAGCATAGTCTGTTTTAAAAAGCTTTGCTACTTGGGTTGCCATTGCCTCTGCCACCGGAGCACTTACCACGGTATGTTTATCAATCAGTTCTTGACTTACACCTAATACTGAAACTTTTTGCGAAGTTTCGTACGGTACAATACTACCCCTTAAATAAGTAGATGCACCAGGTACTGCGGTTATTTCTTTAACAACTGAACCACCAGTACAACTTTCTGCTAAACTCAGCGTTTGCTTTTTTTGAAGTAATAGAGAAGCTACGCGCTCTACAATACTAGTTTCATTTTCAAAGCCTACAGCTATATCTTCCAATAGCGTGTTAAGTTTTTCCATTTGCTCATCTACGGCTTTCTGTAAGGCTTTTTTATCTTTCCCTTTTGATGACAACCGTAAACGCACTCTTCCTAAAGATGGTAAATATGCAAGTTTTATATCTTTAGGCAACTTGTTTTCCCAGTCTTCTATTCGTTCTGCTACGGCACTTTCGCCCAAACCGTAAGTCAATAATGTCTTGTGATAAATATGTGGACGGTTGTATTTTTTAATGATGCGAGGGAATACCTCTTTTGTAAGAATGTGTTTCATTTCATAAGGCACACCTGGCATTGAAATAAAAACTGTGTTGTCTTTTTCCATCCATATTCCAGGAGCGGTTCCGTTTGGATTTTGAAGTACCTCAGCTTTTGAAGGAACCATCGCCTGTTTTAAGTTTGCAGGTAACGGTTCTTGTTTTATATACTTTGCGAAGATTTCTTTTATATTTTGAAGCACTTCAACATTCTCTACTAAAGTGTCTTCAAAGTATTCGCAAAAGGTCTCTTTGGTAATATCATCTTTAGTGGGGCCTAACCCGCCTGTAACGATAACTAAATCTACTCTTTTTTTTGCATCTTCAAGTGCATTAAGAATATGCTGACGCTCATCTTGAATGGAGGTTATTTGATATACCTGAACTCCAATTTGATTAAGTTGTTTGCTAATATAAGCAGAATTGGTGTCTACTATTTGCCCGATGAGTATCTCATCACCAATGGTGATTATTTCTGTTAACATCTAAAGGTTAAAATCTTCTTTAAGCTCTTCTAAAACAGCTTTTACGGTTGTAACTACGTGTAATAACTTTTGATCAATAGCACTCTGTTTTTTTGAAGTTTTGGTCCAAGACTCTATTGCTAATACTTCTTTATTTACCTCAACGCCAAACATTTCAAAATTTGGCTTCATTTTATGAGCAAATTGGTACGCTAATTCTTTATTATCATTGTCTATCGCTTCTTGCAATGCATGAAGATCTGGTGGTATTTCTTCTAAAAATGTTTGAGCTACAACGGCCATAAAATCTTCATCACCACCAGCAACTTCTTTAATTTTTTCTTTGGAATAATGTCTACTCATCTATTTAACTTTTATGGAGAAAACTTGCTTGTCTTCAATAAACCCCTTTAATCTATCTTCAGGATTTACTTTTGCAACACCTGCGGGAGTTCCTGTAAAGATAACATCTCCAATCTTTAATGTAAAATATTTTGAAATATATTCAATCAACTCATCAATTTTCCACAACATTAATTCGGTAGAAGCCTTTTGAATAATTTCACCGTTTTTTTCTAAGCTGAAATTAATATCATCTACACTCTTAAACGTTTCTTTTGAAAGAAAATTACCTATTACGGCCGCACCATCAAAAGCTTTTGCTTTTTCCCAAGGCAATCCTTTTTCTTTTAACTCAGACTGAAGATCTCGAGCTGTAAAATCAATACCTAATCCTATTTCGTCATAATACTTATGAGCAAATTTACGATCTATATGCTTCCCTATTTTTTTTATTTTTACCAACACCTCTACTTCGTGATGTACTTCTTCTGAAAAATCTGGGATAAAAAACGGTTGCTTTTTTAATAAAATTGAAGTGTCTGGCTTTAAAAACAAAACAGGATCTGTTGGTTTCTCGTTTTTAAGTTCCTCTATGTGATCGGCGTAATTTCGACCTACGCAAATTATCTTCATGGTAATCTATGTGTTACTTCGACTCCGCTCAGTGACCACTGCTCACCGTCTGCTATACTCTTGGTAAAACTTGAGGGAATTTATAATTTGTTGTTTAATTGGCTCAATTTAATGCGGGTCAATACCTTTTTTGTGTATCGTGGAAAATCTGCGTTAATTAACCAACCAAAATAACCAGGTTCTTTTTCAATAATATCGGTTACTTTCTTGCCTTTATGTTTTCCGAAACTAAAAATCTCTTCGCCTTGTTTATTATACCCTACAAAACCTGCAAAATCTGCAAAATTTTTATGGGCACTAAAAGTGGAAAGGAAGTTAATATCGTTTTCTACATCTTCATATCGATCTAATTGTGCTTTTAACACCTCATAAGTTGCATTAGTATCTGCCTCGGCGCTGTGGGCATTGGTTAGATCTTTATCACAATAAAACTTGAAAGCGGCCTCTAAAGTCCGTTTTTCTTTTTTATGAAAAATAGTCTGTACATCTACTGCTTTTGCTTTTTTAAGATCGAAATCTACTTCTACTCTTAATAATTCTTCAGCAAGTAGTGGAATATCAAACCGGTTGCTGTTGTATCCACCTAAGTCACTATCCTTCATTAGATCTTGCACTTTATGTGCCAACTCTTTAAAAGTAGGCTCATTTTCTACCATTTCATTGGTAATACCATGAATAGCAGTTGTGGAAGCAGGAATAGGCATTTCTGGATTTACGCGCCACGTATGGCTCTCTTTATTTCCGTTAGGGAATACTTTTAAGATGGAAATTTCAACAATCCTATCTTTGGCCACATTGGTTCCGGTTGTTTCCAAATCGAAAAAACAAATGGGTTTGCTTAGGTTTAATTCCATAGTTCGGTTTTCAGAATTTTAAAAAATTGTTTTCTTCAGAAAAAAATAATAAAGAAAAGTTTAGATAAAAGCTTAGGTTAGACTTCTCTATTTACATTCCAAGCTTCTAAGTAATCGGCTACAGCTTTTACAAATTGTCCTCCCAACGCTCCATTTACAACTCTATGGTCATAACTGTGCGATAAGAACATTTTATAACGAATGCCAATAAAATCACCGTCTGGCGTTTCAATCACCGCTGGAACTTTACGAATGGCTCCGAGCGCCAAAATACCTACTTGTGGTTGATTAATAATAGGCGTACCCATTATACTACCAAAGGTACCTACATTGGTTACCGTATAGGTTCCTCCCTGAATTTCATCTGGTTTTAATTTATTTTGACGAGCACGGTTTGCTAAATCGTTTACCGCTTTGCTCATCCCAACCAAGTTAAGTTGGTCTGCATTTTTTATAACTGGAACTATTAAATTACCATCTGGTAAAGCTGCTGCCATTCCAAGATTTACGTTTTTACGTTTTATGATTTTGTCACCATCGACAGCGATATTCATTAATGGATAGTCTTTTAATGCTTTTGCTACTGCTTCCATAAATATTGGTGTAAACGTTAGTTTTTCACCTTCTCGTTTTGCAAAATCACCTTTTACTTTATTTCTCCAGTTCCAAACCTTAGTAACATCACACTCTACAAAAGATTGTACGTGTGCAGAAGTCTGCACGCTGTCTACCATATGCTTCGAAATCATTTTACCCATTCGGGTCATTTCGATTACTTCATCTTCTCCGTTTACTGAAACGGCAGGTTTTTGTTTTGGTGCTGGCGCTGGTTTTGAAACTGCTGGTTGTTGTGCCGTTGCTTGCGTAGGCTGTGCTTGTTGTTGGCCTCTATTTTCTACATAAGCCAACATATCGTTTTTAGTGACACGCCCGTCCTTTCCGGTTCCTGAAATAGAATCTAATTCAGATTGAGAAACGCCTTCTTCTTTGGCAATATTTTTTACTAAAGGAGAATAGAAGCGGTCGTCACTATTTTCTATTCCTGCCTGTGTAGATTGCTTTGCGGTTTCAACCTTTTCCTCAACGGCTTGCACCATTTCTGGTTCTGGCTTTGTATCAACGGCTGAGGACTCAGGAGCACTATTGTCGTCTTCTCCATCACCTTCAGTTTCAATGATAGCAATAGTTTGTCCTACTTGCACCACATCGTCTGTGTCAAACAATTTTTCTACTAAAACCCCGTCAACTTCACTGGGGACTTCGCTGTCCACTTTGTCTGTTGCGATTTCCAAAACGGCTTCGTCGGACTCAATGGTGTCACCCACTTCTTTAAGCCAATTGGTTACGGTTGCTTCTGCAACACTTTCGCCCATTTTAGGTAGTTTCAATTCAAATTTTGCCATAACGTTTTGCAAGTAGTTTTTTTAAATTAACGGTGCAAAATTAATCAAATTTTAATCGTTTTATGTTTCAAAAACCTTAAAATACAAGAACACTTCCTTTTTCGTCGCTTTTATCGCTGCCAATAATAAAATTACAACCGGGTGGACGAATCCTAAATTGGTTATTTTTATTTTTGAATTTCTTCATAACCATAAATATCTGATGGTACGGCATATAATCTACATCAAAGATGAACAGTGTGTTTGTTAATTCTGTCTCCTGAAAAATTGTTTTGGAAGATGATGTTAAGGGAATTTTTATTTTTTCTGAAAGTATTTTTAACAACTGTAAATTTTCAGTTAAGACAATTGCTTTTTGGCTTATAGCAGCTGGGGTTTTTCTTTCTTCAGAAGAAGATCCTTTTAGTTTTTTAGCCAAGGAAACTCCAATTTTTACCGAAGTGTTTAACAACTGGTTTGAGTTGAAATGTTTTTTGTAAAATATTTCCATTGCCCCATAAAACCGGTCTAAATATGCAGCGTCTTTTTGTGTGCTCTCGCCTTTATAGTGCAGTGTTTCTGTTGATCCAATATAATGGTTTTTATACCCTGCCTGTTCAATTTTATACGAGAAGTCTATATCTTCTCCATACATAAAATAATCTTCATCAAAGCCGCCAACCTGATTGTATACGCTTCGTTTTAAAAACATAAAAGCCCCTACCAATACAGAAACGGATCCAGTTGCTTCTTCTGAAAGATCACTTGCATAATATTTTTTTGTCAATCCGAGTATTTTCAACAAAGAAATGAATGGTGTAGGAACATTTCGTTTACTTTCCGGAAGAAAATTACCCGTACCATCTAACAAATAAACTCCTATTGCTCCAATTTTTCCTGAAGATTCTAAAATTCCCAAGCATTTTTCAAAAGTACCTTCAGCAACAGCTGTATCTGGATTTAAAACACATACATATTCTCCTTTAGCAACTTTAACAGCTTGATTATTTGCTTTGCTGAAACCAACATTCTCTTTGTTTTCTATCAAAGTAATGTTTGGAAAGCACTCTTTAACCATTTTACAACTATCATCGGGTGATGCGTTGTCTATTACAATAATTTCTGCTTCAATATTTTTAGTGGCGCGCTGGACGCTTACTATGCACTGATGCAAAAAATAGCGGACGTTATAGTTGAGGATTACTACAGAAAGCTTCAAACTTTATTGGTTTTTTAGAGACGTTTCAAACGGAATACGGTTTACAATACTACGGCCTAAGGTAACTTCATCTGCATACTCCAATTCGTCTCCTACCGAAATACCACGGGCAATGGTTGTGGTCGTTATTTTATAAGGCTCGATTTGTTTAAAGATATAAAAATTGGTGGTATCACCTTCCATTGTAGAGCTTAAAGCGAAAATAAGTTCTTTTATTTTTCCATTTTTTACTTTTTCGACCAAGGAATGTATATTCAGCTCGCCAGGACCAATCCCATCCATTGGAGATATTTTTCCACCTAATACATGATATTGTCCTTTATACTGGCTTGTATTTTCTATAGCCATCACATCACGGATGTCTTCAACCACACAAACAATTTCTTCTATTCGATTTGGGTTTGAGCAAATTTCGCATAATGTATTGTCTGAAATGTTATGACAATTAGAGCAAAAATTGATTTCTTCCCTCATTTTCAATAAACTTTCTGAAAGCTGTTGGGTTTGGTTTTCGGGTTGCCGCAATAAATGCAGCATTAACCGAAGTGCAGTCCGTTTTCCAATTCCTGGAAGTTGAGACACTTCATTAACTGCGTTTTCCAATAATTTTGAAGAAAAATCCATGAGGTGTAAGATAAAAAAATGCTTCAGAAATATAACATTCCTGAAGCATTTTTAAATACTATATTACTATTTAATTTTTAATAAATTTCTTGGTTACAGTACCTGCTTCGGTATTAATTCTAACAAAATAAATACCACTATTTAAGTTAGAAACACCTACTGAATAATTTCCTGAAATGTTTACATTTGGTTGATAAACAACAAGCTTACCTAATGTATCAAAAATACGAATATCAGCTTCCAAGTTTTGTGAAAGCTTAATATTTAGCTCATCATTTGCTGGGTTGGGATATACGCTTACGTTTTCTTCTGAAATTTTATCTTCCACACTCAAAGTTGGAACCTCTACTGGAGATGCCCAAAGACCTCTTCCGTAGGTAGCGGCATAAAGCATATCGGTCTCATTGTTAATCTCTAACTCATTAACCTGAACATTTGGAATGTTATTACTATAAGGTTGCCATTCAGTAAGGCCATTATCGATATAATAAATACCGTAGTTCATTCCTAAATACAATCCATCGGCACCGTTATCATCCCAAACTACAGAAAGTGCGCTAAAATTAGGAAGATTTTTTAAGTAATTTTCCCAAGTTTCACCTCCGTCTTCAGAAACAAATACTTTAGAACCACTTGTAGTCGCTACTGCTACTTTATCTGGATTTGTTGGGTGTATTGCAATATAATTGATTGCACCTCCTGGTAACGGAAGGGTCTCCCAATCTGTAGCACCGCCATCTGTGGTTTTATAAATAAGCCCTCCCCTAGTGGCATACATTATTTGATTATTAGAAGGAGCAATTTTTAAGTTACTTAAGTTACTTCCAAAACTTTGTGAAATCGACGTCCAAGAGCTTCCTCTATTAATAGACTTATAAACGCTACTGTAGCCTGTGTACAATGTTGCTGGTACTGTTGGGTCTTGTTCAAAAGGGGTAATCCAATTTCCAGACGCAGGTGCATTAAGACCAAAATAACTGGCTCCTCCATTGTTTGACCTATACAAAGAGCCATATTGGGATGTTCCATATAGATTGTTAGTATTATCATAATCTACAAAAGTCTCCATACCGTCTGCTCCTAGCCAGTCTTGCCAGCCTTGGGCTTCGGTATAAACAGATGTTCCATTATCTTGAGACCCTCCAGAAACGATAACATCTTGAGTTTGTGAAACACCTATTTTATAAAATTGGCGTATCCCAAGACCTTCGGTTAAATCAGTATAATAACTAGAATTTACGTTTCCAGTGTTATCGGCTTTAAATATCCCTCCGTCAGTGCCCAGGTATAAAGTAGTGCCCACAAATTCCATAATATCCACATCGGCATGGCAATAACCTATGTTCGCCCCTGCAGCATTACCTGGAATCCAGTCTGATGTAATATTAAAGTTACTCCCTCCATCGGTTGATCGCCACGTTAAAATACCTGCAATATGTACTTCATTCGCATCTGTTGGATTTACAGCAATATCCATATCTCTTGGAGCTTGCCCCCTATTGTCCTGCGCCGTTGTACTGTAACCAAAATAGTTTTTACCAGCATGGTCCAGCTCGGTAAAGTTGTCGCCACCATCGCTTGAGGCGTAAAATCCTCCAAAAAGACCTCCGGAAGCTTCCAAAACATATACAACTGAATCATCATCTGCAGAAATCCCTATCATTTTTGGACCGTTGCTAAAACCTCCTATTTGAGTAAAAGTTGCTCCACCGTCTGTAGATTTGTGAAAACCAGTTCCAGAAGCATATACTACAGATGGGTCACCAGGTTTAAATTCGATATCAAAACCGTTAGAGTCTGTAGTTACTTGATCCCAGTTAGAGCCTCCATCGGTCGTTCTATATATTCCTGCATTCTGTGAGGATGCAAACATTATATTGCTGTCATTGGGATTGATCAATATTTTGTTTACCAAAGAGTTGCCTAAATCTGCCAAGGGGTTCCAAGTAGCTCCGGCATCTTCAGACTTAAAAATTATCCCGCTCGTAGAACCAGAAAAATAGGTATTTGAATCTGCAGGATCCATCGTTACGGCATATACACTTAGATTAGTGAAATTATCGTTTAATGGCGACCAATCTTGACCTCCATTAGTAGTTTTCCATACCCCGCCAGTGTTAGCACCTATAATAATATGATCATTGTCAGCAGCATCTACTGAAAACCCTGTTACACGCCCCACTCCTGGATTCCATCCAGAGGTTGCGCTCCAGCTTGTTGGTCCCAATTCGGTCCAATTGTCATTTAAAACTTCCCTTGAACCTGCTGTACTATTTAAGTATGCGTTATAACGTTGTAACTCTTTTATATTTTTGTCAATGGGAGTTAAGTATCCGTTTTCATTTTGAAGACGCAACGCATTGTATTCCCAGCGCTTAAACTGTTTATAACCTGTACCTCGACCTTTGTCCTTACCATCAAAATAGGCTTCGGCACTATCGATTACGTCCTGTACTTTATAGGTGCCAGCATCAATCATTTTTAAATATTCTTGAGAAAAAGAAGTGTTTGCTACAAAAGCAAAAACAGCTAAGAGTAAAATTTTAAAACGCATATATTCAGTAAGTTAAGTGATAAAAAGTTCTTTTTTTTTAAAGTGCCTAAATATACTCAAAAATAAAGTTTTCAACCTCGTTAAACTTTGTATTTTTGAGTCATTCTTATTTTAAGTCAATAACTTTATGCAGCCATTACACATTCTTTTATTAATTGGTGGATATTTTGGGGTTTTAATGCTTATTTCATACTTCACCGGAAAAAATGATAGCAATGATGCTTTTTTTAAAGCAGAAGGAAAATCGCCTTGGTACATCGTTGCATTCGGAATGGTTGGGGCATCACTCTCTGGAGTGACTTTTATCTCGGTTCCTGGTTGGGTGAAAGATTCGCAATTTAGCTACATGCAAGTAGTGCTAGGTTATTTAGTAGGCTACTTAGTAATTACATTCATATTACTACCCATTTATTATAGAATGAATGTAACCTCCATTTATCAATATCTAAACAATCGCTTTGGGAATGTTAGTTACAAAACAGGAGCCTTTTTCTTCTTTGTTTCTCGTGTTTTAGGAGCATCATTTAGATTGTTTTTAGTCGCTACTGTATTACAGTATTTCGTTTTTGAAGCTTGGAATGTACCATTCTTTGTTACTGTCATACTATCTATATTATTAATTTGGATCTATACCGCACGTGGCGGTATTAAAACCATAGTTTGGACCGACACCCTACAAACCTTATTTATGCTAGGTTCTGTTTTGGTTGCTGTCTATTTTATTAAAGATGAATTAAACTGGACGTTTACCGAACTCTTTGCAGCTCCTGAAATTGCTCCTTACACCAAAACATTCTTTATGGATAGTTTTCTGGATAAAGATTATTTCTGGAAATCCTTTTTTGGCGGTATGTTCATCACAATCTGTATGACAGGATTGGATCAAGATATGATGCAAAAAAACCTAACCTGTAAAAGTTTGAAAGATGCACAAAAAAATGTATTATCGTACAGTTTAGTTTTTATTCCTGTAAATTTATTATTCCTCTTTTTAGGAGCCCTACTTTTTGTTTATGCCGAGCAAAATGGAATAAGTGTCCCTATGCTTGATGGTAAGGAAAAAACAGACCTATTATTCCCTGAAATAGCCCTGAATGGCGGTATGGGATTGGGCCTTAGCATCATTTTTATTTTAGGGCTAATTGCGGCTGCCTACTCCAGTGCAGATAGCGCACTTACCTCATTAACCACCAGTTTTTGTATCGACTTTTTGGGTATTGAGCGTAAAGAAGTGAAACACCAAAAAAGTATTCGTAAAAAAGTACATGTTGGCGTAAGTGTATTATTAGTAATTGTAATAATTGCCTTTAAATATCTTTTAGACAGCAGTGTGATCGATCTTTTACTAAAAGCAGCTAGTTACACCTATGGACCACTCTTAGGTCTCTTTGCTTTTGGGATATTTACAAAAATGCAGGTGAAGGACAAATGGGTTTGGTTGGTTTCGATTATTTCTGTTGCACTAACATTTATAATAGGAAGCATTCCGCCAGAATACATCGGCGGCTATCACTTTAATTACGAATTGTTAATTGTAAACGGGGGACTAACCTTTTTAGGTCTAATATTGATTAGACGCCAAAAGGACTAAGGTACAAGCTACATCAACTTCAATATTGTTTTCTTTCAGTAGTTTATAAAATTTTGGGTTTTCAGTTCCTGGGTTGAAGATTACCCGGTTTGGTTTCAACGAAACAATATAATCGTAATATTCAACTTGCCGTTTTGCGTTTAAATATAAGGTAACGGTATCGATGTTTTCAAAGTTTTCTTTTTCAGTGGTTATTTCTATTCCAGCCACTTCTCCTTCTCGTAAACCCACTGCTTCTACTGGATGATTATTATCTACCAATCGGTTTATAGCAAGATTTGAATAGCGTGAAGGCTTTAAACTAGCGCCTAATACAAGTGTTTTTTTCATTGTTTTCTTTTTCTGAATAGAATATACAATCGGTTTACTTCATCTTTCGCTAAAAGTATGTTAAAAAGAAATATTCGTGTAACAATTCTGAAATGGACTCGTCTATTGAGTAGAAATATTTCTGACTTTGTTGTGAAAATTTTTACGTTGATGGTTAGTGTTAATAATAGCAACAAAGTTATAAACCCGAAGCAATTCGCTTCGGGTTTGTTATTTATATGTTAAAACAGATTTTAAAGTGAAACGTTCTGTTTTTAAAATAGTCATTAGTGTGAGAGTCTGTTAAACTCTTTAAATCATTTATTTTGAAATAAACTCAAAGAAATTGATTTTTGTTAAGCTAGAAAAGCCTTCCATGTCTCTGGAAGGCTTTTTGTTTTTTTATAAGTTTTTAAAATAACTTACCATCTTATAATTACACTTCCCCACGTAAAGCCACTACCAAAAGCAGCTAATACTACAAGGTCACCTTTTTTAATCTTCCCAGCTTTATGAGCTTCAGAAAGTGCAATTGGGATTGATGCCGCCGTCGTATTTCCATATTTTTGAATGTTATTAAACACTTGATCATCACTCAGTTTTAATTTCTGCTGAATAAACTGAGAAATACGCAAGTTTGCTTGGTGCGGAATCAACATATCAATATCATCAATCGATAAGCCATTTGCCTCAAGTCCTTCGTGAATTACTTCTGTAAAACGGACAATCGCATGTTTAAATACAAATTGACCATTCATATATGGGTAATAAGGAATATCTTCTTGCGGATTTTTTTCTATAATTTCAGGAACCCAATATTCAGTACTCGGGCCTTGTAAAGCTAATTCATCTTTATGCTTCCCTTCACTATGTAAATGAGTAGAAAGAATTCCACCTTCATTAGTTTCACTTCTAGACACAACTGCAGCTCCTGCTCCATCGCCAAAAATTACTGAAACACTACGACCGCGTGTGGTGAAATCGAGTCCACCACTATGATTTTCACTTCCTATAACTAGAATGTTTTTATACATTCCCGTTTTCACAAATTGATCGGCTACCGACATAGCATAGACAAAACCACTACATTGGTTACGTACATCAAGCGCTGGAATAGTTCGCATATTCATCATTTCCTGGACTTCTACACCACCGCCCGGAAAATACATATCGGGACTTAGCGTTGCAAAAACAATCATATCTACATCGTCTGGTTTTAAATTAGCTTCTTCCAAAGCTATGGTGGCAGCTTTCACGCCCATTACCGAAGTGGAATTCCCATCTCCCTTTTTAATGTGTCTTCGCTCTTTAATTCCGGTACGCTCTTGTATCCACGCGTCATTGGTGTCCATCAATTTTGAAAGGTCGTCATTGGTAACAACATTTTCGGGCACATAATGACCAAGCCCTGTAATTTTTGAAGTGTACATATAGTTATAGTATAAACGAAAAGGCAAGATACATATTCAAGCACTGTGAGGGAAATAAATACGCTTCTTATAGTATGCGTGCATAGCAAATTGAGTGCTTCTCGTTATTTTTTTAAGTATCTTTTCAAAAAAATTAAATCCTATGAAAAAACTTACTGCCTTACTTATTTTTCTACTCATTTATTCTACTTTTTATGCCCAAGTAGATAAAAACTATCAAAAACCACCTAAAAATATTCTCGATTTAGTAGAAGCACCTCCTGCTCCTTCGGTAATTGTGGATGATAAAGGTGAAAATGTTGTTCTTTTATATAGAGATTCTTATAAATCTATCAACGAGCTTTCTGAAACCGAAATGCGTTTAGGAGGACTGCGAATCAACCCAAAAACAAATATTGGAAGTCGTACCAACTACTACAATAATATTGAGGTAAAAAAAGCAACCGACAAAGAAACGACACAAGTTTCCGGTCTTCCTCAAAATGCCCGGTTATCAAATTTTAGTTGGTCCCCTAACCAAAAAATGATTTCTTTTTTACACACAACTCAAGAAGGTGTAGAAGCTTGGGTGCTAGATGTCGATAAAGGATCAGTAAAAAAACTAACTAATGCAACCGTTAACGCCAATATGGGCGATGTTATTAATTGGTTTAAAGACAGCTCTAGTCTATTAGTTAAAATGCTTCCAGATAATAGAAAAGAATTAATTAATACTGCTGAGGCCGTACCAACAGGTCCAACTATTTCAGTTAGTGATGGAGAAAAAGCACAAAACCGAACGTATCAAGATTTGTTAAAAAACCCAAATGATGAAGCTAATTTTGAGCAATTAGCACTTTCAGAAATTAAGAAGGTTTCTATTAATGGAGAAATCGCATCGTTTCTTCCAACTGCAATGTACCGAAGCATTAGTTTTTCTCCTAATGGAGACTATCTGTTAGTTTCAGAAGTAAAAAAACCGTTCTCTTATTTAGTGCCTTACTACCGTTTTCCATACAATGAAACCGTGTATGATGCCAACGGAAAAGTAGTTACAGTTATAAATAAAGTACCCTTAGATGAAGTTCGTCCAAAAGGATTTATGGCTACGCGAACTGGAAAACGAAACTTTAGCTGGCGTAATGATCAACCCGCAACTTTATATTGGGTAGAAGCTTTAGATGAAGGAGATCCCGAAAATGAAGTTAACTTTAGAGATGTTGTCTACCAAGTTGAAGCACCTTTTAGCGGGAAAGGAAAAGAAATTTTAAAAACAAAGAATAGGTTTTCAGGTATTACCTGGGGTGATGATAAAAATGCTATTGCCTACGATTATTGGTGGAACGACCGAAATACCAAAACATATTTATTCAACCCTTCTAACATAAAACAAAAACCTATTGTTATATCTGACCGAAATTACCAAGATCGATATAGCGACCCAGGTGATTTTGTAACCACTCAAAATAAATTTAACCGTTCTGTATTAGATCTCAATAACCAAACAGCCTATTTAATGGGTGATGGATTTTCTGAAAAAGGGCAATTTCCTTTTGTAGATGAATTCAATTTAAAAACTCAGAAAACGAAACGTATTTATCAATCAAGTTATACAGACAAAAAAGAAGATTTGTATAATGCGATTGATATGAAAAAAGGAAAGATTTTAGTTAGAATAGAGTCGCAGAATGAATATCCTAATTATTATTTCAGAGATATTAATAAAAAGGAAGATTTAACCCCTGTAACTAGTTTTGAAAACCCTTTTAAAAGTTTACAAAACGTACATAAAGAGGTGATTACATATAAACGTGATGATGGATTAGAGTTGGAAGGGACATTATATCTGCCTGTTGGCTATGATATGGATGCAAAAGAAAAAAAGCCGATGATTCTTTGGGCCTACCCTCGAGAGTTTAAAGATAAAAGCAGTGCTTCGCAAAATACCACCAACCCGAATGAATTTATCTATCCATTCTGGGGAAGTCCTATTTATTGGGTAACACAAGGATATGTTGTACTGGACGATGCTGCTTTTCCTATTGTTGGTGAAGGCGATGAAGAACCTAATGATACGTTTAGAACTCAGCTAGTCGATAATGCAAAAGCAGCTATTGACGCTGTGGATGATATGGGCTACATTGACAGAAACCGTGTTGCAGTTGGCGGACATAGTTATGGAGCTTTTATGGTTGCGAATTTACTAAGCCATAGTGATTTATTTGCTGCTGGTATTGCAAGAAGTGGAGCCTATAACCGTACGTTAACACCATTCGGATTTCAAAGTGAAGAACGCAGCTATTGGGATTCACCAGAGACCTATTACACCATGTCTCCTTTCATGCATGCTGAAAAAATGAAAACACCGTTGCTGCTAATCCACGGACAGGCTGATAATAACTCTGGTACGTATCCGCTGCAAAGTGAACGTTATTTTAATGCGTTAAAAGGACTAGGAGCAACGGCTCGTTTGGTTATGTTACCAAAGGAAAGTCACGGGTATCGTGCAAAAGAAAGCATCTTGCACTTACTATGGGAGCAAGACAAATGGTTGGATACTTATGTGAAGAACAAAGAGAAAACTGATGAGTCTATGAGTAAAAAAGCCGAAGGCAAGTAAACTTTTTATAAACATGTTTAATAGAAAAAGGGTGCAATTTTTGCACCCTTTTTTAAACAACCTAACCAATAAATAATCGGCAACTTTTCTTTTTCATAGCAGTTTTCCAATTATATAGCTTAAAGATACAGTATA
The DNA here is from genome assembly GCF_003413745.1 of Marixanthomonas ophiurae. Classification (NCBI taxonomy): domain Bacteria; kingdom Pseudomonadati; phylum Bacteroidota; class Flavobacteriia; order Flavobacteriales; family Flavobacteriaceae; genus Marixanthomonas; species Marixanthomonas ophiurae. Next base: position 45,721 of record NZ_QVID01000003.1, read on the forward strand.
AATGTTTAATAAAATACAATTTAACTTCAACAGAAAGTTAATGTTTTATTAAATATATTTTTTGTAGTTATTTATTAATACTGAAGCTCCTAAATCATTTAATAAATTATACAAACCAAAAAAGGTTCTGTTTATATAAAGAAAATGCTTAGAACCCCTATTCCCATTCATTTTACGTAATTCGGTGTCTTTTGAATATTTATCGCTTAAATCAGCTATTTTTCCGAAGAATACTTCATCTGAAAAATCAAAGGTCTCGCCATGAAAAGGCTTAGTGAACAAACTCAGCATTTCGTGAAACAATTCTGAAAAGAACTTCACTTCTTCTGGGGAATCATCGCTTCGCAAAATCTCAAGCTCGTACATTTTTTCCATAAAAATATCAGGATTGTCGATATTCTCAGGTTTTGCTAATTCAAAATAGGGTGTGTAAAACTCTTCCGGGACGTTTTTAATACAACCAAAGTCGATTGCTATCAAATTAGCGTCTTTATCAACCAAAAAGTTACCAGGATGTGGATCGGCATGAACACTTTTTAATTCATGCATTTGGAACATATAAAAATCCCATAACGCCTGCCCTATTTTATTAGCTTTTTCCTTGTCAGTATTATGCTTTGTAAATTCGGAAAGGTGTTCGCCCGTCATCCAATCCATCGTGATGATGCGATCGGTTGAAAGTGCTTCATAATACTTCGGAAATTTTAAATTAGGAATGTTTGCACACGCTTCGGTTGTAGCTTTGCTTTGAGCAATCTCTAGATTGTAATCGGTTTCTTCCATAAGCTTCCCTTCAATTTCTTTGAAGTACTTTTCAGAATCCTTCCCTTTCAGGTTAAACATTTTAATAGCAAAGGGCTTTACCAACGCTAAATCACTGCTAATACTATCGGCTACCCCCGGATATTGAATTTTAACAGCAAGGTCTTTTCCATCCTTAGTTGCTTTATGTACTTGACCAATACTGGCTGCCGCAACCGAGTTTTCATCAAACGTATCGAACAGGTCTTCTGGTGTTTGATTAAAATAGTTTTTGAATGTTTTTCGAACCAACGGCGCAGACAATGGTGGCACTTGAAATTGCGCTAATGAAAACTTCTCCACATACGCTTTAGGCATGATGTTTTTTTCCATGCTCAGCATTTGAGCCACTTTCAAGGCGCTTCCTTTTAGGTTTTTTAATCCATCGTAAATATCTTCAGCATTACTTTCATTCAATGCATCCTTATTTAGTTCTGGGTTTACAAGTTTTCCGCTGTAATATTTCAAGTAATTACCGCCAACTTTTACACCAGTACCAACCAACTTACTGGCTCGTTTTATTTTGCCTGTGGGAATCGAATCGAGTGTTTTCATTTAGTTCATTTTGTCTTTCCATAAAAATTTTCCGAAGTCAACCACACTTTCCAACGGGGTATTGTCAAATACATCGAAAATGGCGCGGACTGATTTTTCAATAACAACATCTGTTTTTTCAAAGGAAGCCGAATTATCTTCCATCCAATATTTTAGAATGAAAAGGGTTTGTAACCAAGCGCCTTCCGAAAAGACTGAAACTGGTTGTTTTAAAATCTTGAGGTTTTTTTCTTCGTTTTTTTCGTTAATTAATCCGGAAGCAAATTCTTTTACTCTACTTCGCAACCCTTTAAGCTGTGAAAGGTTTTTCATTATATCTTTATGTTCTTGAAGGGCGAAAAGTACGTAACTACGGTTGGCGGTCAGCATTTCAAAAAAAGTAAAGAAGAACGTAAGCATCTTCTCTTGGTTGCTAAAGCTTTCAAAGTTTTTGTCTTTATGAGCCAGTTTCAGGGAATGATCGAAAAAAGTATTCCAGATTTCGTTCCGCAAGCCATCGAAAGAGCCGAAAAAGCTGTAGAATTCCGCTTCGGTCATATCGTGTTCTTTGCTGAATTTATAAACACTTTTCGGGGTTTGTTCGTTTTCAAGAACGTATTCCATATACGCCGAAATAATGGTATCGCGGGTTATGCTTTTCTTTTTTGAAGGTGTTTTCTTAGTTGCCATCTTATATTGTTTTAACGTGCAGAAATTTTGCCGTTTCGTTCGAAAATATCATTCCTTTCAAAGATACGAAACGTTTAACGCATGCTTTGTTGTGTTAAACAAAAGGTTCTGTTAAAGTTTCCAGTTTCTTAGTAGTTGTTGAAAGAGAGAACTTACAGAGTGACAAGCTGTCAGAAACTAAGAAATGGTACTTTATTTGTCTTATATATTTCAGAAAAAAATAAAACATATATATTATGAGTAAAGGAACTATTAATGTATCGGTCGAGAATATTTTCCCGCTGATCAAGAAGTTTTTATACAGCGACCACGAGATATTTTTACGGGAGCTGATTTCAAACGCTACAGATGCTACGCTTAAATTAAAGCATTTAGCCAATATTGGGGAAGCAAACGATGTTGCCTACGGAAATCCTAAGATTGAAGTAAAAATCGATAAGGAGAATAAAAAGCTTCACATCATAGATGAAGGAATTGGAATGACAAAAGACGAGGTTGAAAAATACATCAACCAAATTGCTTTTTCTGGTGCTGAAGAATTTATAGAAAAATACAAAGATAAAGATGGTGAAGACACTGGAATTATAGGGCATTTCGGACTTGGGTTCTATTCTTCGTTTATGGTGGCCGACAAAGTAGAGATTATTACCAAAAGTTTTAAGGACGAGCCAGCAGCTCATTGGGTATGCGACGGATCGCCAAATTTCACGTTAGAAGAAGCTGATAAAAAAGTACGCGGTACGGAGATTATTCTTCATATTTCAGATGATGAAACTGAATTTTTAGAAGAAGGTCGTATCCGTGAACTATTGGTTAAGTATAACAAGTTTATGCCAATCCCGATTAAGTTTGGGATGAAAACGGAAACACTTCCAAAACCGGAAGATGCCAAAGAAGACGATCCAGCACCTACCAAAGAGGTTGAAAACATTATCAACAATCCAAACCCGGCTTGGACCAAACAACCGGTAGATTTAAAAGAAGAAGACTATAATAGCTTTTATCGAGAATTGTACCCAATGCAATTTGAAGAGCCGTTATTTCACATTCACTTAAACGTAGATTATCCGTTCAATTTGACAGGGATATTATATTTCCCAAAGATGACGAACGATATGAACATACAAAAGGATAAAATCCAATTGTATCAAAACCAAGTGTTCGTTACCGATAATGTAGAAGGTATTGTACCGGAATTTTTAACAATGCTTCGCGGTGTGATTGATAGTCCAGACATTCCATTGAATGTTTCACGTAGTTACTTACAGGCTGATGGCGCGGTAAAGAAAATCGCCAGCTATATCACTCGTAAAGTAGCCGATAAGCTGAAATCACTTTTCAACGACAACCGTGAAGACTTTGAGCAAAAGTGGAACGACATTAAAGTGGTGATTGAATACGGAATGCTTACAGAAGACAAGTTTTTTGACAAAGCTCAAAAATTTGCATTGTACCCAACCGTTGACGGCAACTATTTTACTTTTGACGAATTACAGGAAAAAATAAAAGACAAACAAACGGACAAGGACGATAAATTGGTCGTGCTGTATGCTTCAAATAAAGATGAGCAGCACAGCTATATTCAAGATGCGAAAGATAAAGGCTATGAAGTGTTGATGCTAGACTCGCCAATTATATCGCACTTGCTTCAAAAACTAGAAAGCAGTAAAGAAAACATCAGTTTTGTACGCGTAGATAGTGAGCCTGTTGAAAATTTAATAAAGAAAGACGAAGAGCAGATTTCGAAGCTTTCAGACGAAGAAAAAGAAACGCTTAAAACGTTCTTATCTGAAACAGTGCCTTCAGAAAAATTCAACGTGCAATTGGAAGCGATGGATAGCAAAGCCAATCCATTTGTAATTACCGAGCCTGAGTTTATGCGAAGAATGAAAGAAATGCAGAAAACCGGTGGCGGTGGCGGCATGTTCGGTATGGGTAATATGCCGGAAATGTATAACCTGATTGTAAATACTAATCACGAATTAGTTTCTGAAATTTTAAACACCAAAACTCAGAAAAAGAAAGAACGATTGGTTAATCAAGCATTAGATCTTGCTAAGTTGAGTAAAAACCTTTTAAAAGGAGAAGACATGACAGCGTTCATTAAACGTAGTTATGAAATGATTAAATAATAAGTTTTTTCTTACATATTTTTCAAAAACCGTCTTAAATGACGGTTTTTTTGTTAAAAAATTTAACTATAAAGTATTGATTTAAAGTTATTTTAACGTATTTTTGGTGTTATAACCAAAAATTTAACAATTATGAGAAAAAATACCTTAATCACATTTCTATGTGTTTTATGTACTATTTCCTTTGCCTTAGGACAATCGTTTAGTCCCACAAGTAGTAACCAAACCAATATTATTGGTAATCCGGCAGGAAGTGTAACTATAAATAATGGAAATGTTGACCAAAACAGAGCTCCAGTAGCCATCACCCACAGTGCTTCTCAAACCATTGAAGCTGGAATTACTTGCAATTCTGGGGGTATTGCTTTAAATACTAATTTGGCACGAGAATTCGATTTAGAAAATGACTTTGGTATAGACGATGATTTTCAAGTAACAAATGTAGAGTTTGCTATCTTTCCATCATCGAATACAGCTACAACTTTTCCTGTAACTGTAAACCTTTATAGTTCTTCCCCTGCATTTCCCGGTGGGACCTTGTCTTTATTAAGTTCAACTGTTTATGATTTTACTACAGCAGATGCTGGTACCATTGTATCAGTCCCAATTTCAGCAACGGTCCCTCAAGGCTCTTTGTTAGTTTACGAAATATCTGTATTAGGTGACGGTGCAACTGTATTTTTTATAGGAACAAATGATGACGGACAGACCGACCCTTCCTACATTCAAGCAGCAGATTGTGGCGTTCCCAGCTATGTAGATTTAGCCACAGTAGGATCAGGTCAAATGTATATTATGAATATTGTTGGTCATAGAGTAATTCCTCCCATCATTGTCTGTCCTAGTGACTTAATGGTAGATACCGATCCTAGTGATTGTGGCGCGATAGTCAATTTTGCAGATGCAATCGCCATCGACCCTGAAGGTGATCCTGTAACTGTATCCCAAACAATGGGTCCAGTCAGCGGTAGCATGTTCCCAACAGGTGATACCGTTGTAGAATTTACTGCTACAGATATAGATGGCGAAACTTCAACTTGCCAGTTTACTGTAACGGTAACCGATATGGAAGTACCAGAAGCTATATGTCAAAACCTAACATTAGATTTGATGGGCGGATCTTCGGTTTCCATTACACCTGCCGATATTGACAATGGTTCTACAGACAACTGTGGCATTGTTGATTATTCATTGGATATAGATACATTTACATGTGCCGATGTGGGAGACAATACAGTCACTTTGACCGTTACAGATGATGAAGGTAATTCTTCAACCTGTACAGCAACCGTAACCATTGAAGACAATACAGCCCCTGAGATAACTTGTATAGGTGAACCAGGGATTTTTAATATTTTAGAAGAATTTGAAGCGGCTACTATCCCATCAGGATGGACTACAATTGTTGAATCTGGAGCTGACGATTGGGCTTTCGGATCAGGAGATATGCCTGGATCAACAGATGATTTTCCAACCAACGCAGCGATATTTGATGATGATGCAGCAGGAAGTGGACAGGTAAACTTAGTAAGGTTACTTTCCCCTGTGTATGATATTTCAGCAGCTGCCTCAGCCGATCTAAATTTTGATTACTCTTTACAGGACTTTGTAGGTGATGGTGAAATATCTGTTGAGGTTTGGGACGGTTCTGCTTGGCAGGAAATCCTTTTTGCAACAGAAGACACACCTCCAACAAGCTTAGGCGTGACAGATATGATGCCTTTTGCAAACCCAGATTTCCAAGTGCGCTTTACGTACGACGACAATGGCGGTTTCGGCTGGGGAGCTGGTGTAGATAACTTTGCATTGAATTATGAGCTTTCTACTTCTCCACCTTTAGAGGTTGCATTAGATGCTAGCGGAAACGCAACCATCCCTGCTTCAGATCTTATACAAACAGTAAATGAAGCTTGTGGTTATGTTGTAACCGTTGGTGGCCCTGCCACTGGAGGTGGTTCAACTACTGAAACACTAGAAACTACCTTTGCTGGCGGAAACGGTCTTGACGGTGCTATGTTCGATATTGTAGCAATCAATGAGGTAACTATTAATTCTTTTGATGTAAATCTTGATACAGGGATTACAGATGATGTTGAGGTTTACTATAAATCAGGAACTTGGGTAGGCTTTGAAGAAGATGCCGGTGCGTGGACTTTATTAGGCACTGCAAATGTTACTTCTGCTGGTGATGGTCTTCCAACACCATTAAACCTAAGTTTAGGACAAACAATTGCTGCCGGTGATACGGGTGCATTCTATGTAACTACAACTTCAGGAGGGATGAACTATACAGATGGAACTACAACAGGAGCCGTATTTGCTTCTGATGATAATATTGAATTTTTAGAAGGAGCAGGAAAATCATATCCTTTTGGTGTTTCAACATTTGACCCTCGCGTATTTAATGGAAATATTATTTATGATGTAGGACCACAAATAGATAGTGATGTTAGTTTTGACTGCTCTATGCTAGGAGAAAATGAAGTCGAGGTATTTGTTACTGACGATAGTGGAAATTTCTCTTCTTGTACAGCAACTGTTAATGTGGTAGATATTACTGCACCAATTATTATTTGTGCCGGAAACCCAGGACCAGTATCAATCTTAGAAGAATTTGAAGGCGCAACTATTCCTGATGGATGGAGTACTACTATAGATGCTGGTGTTCAGGATTGGACCTTTGGCTCAGGTGAGATGCCGTTTGGCCCAAGTTTCCCAACGAATGCAGCTATTTTTGATGATGATGCAGCTGGAAATGGTGAAATTAATTTAGCCACTTTATACTCTCCTGTATATGATATTACAGGTTCTAACACAGCTTCTATATCATTTGACTACGTAATGCAAGACTTTATTGGTGATGGAATATTTACTGTAGAAGTATATGATGGTGCTGATTGGCAAGAAATACTTTTTGTTGATGCAAGTACAAATATTGAGAACACAGGAATGATAGATATGTTACCTTATTTAAATGAAGCGTTTCAAGTTCGATTTACGTATGATGACGAAGGCTCTTGGGCTTGGGGTGCCGGAATCGATAACTTCCAGTTAGATTATGAAGTAACAGACATAACAGCTATCGACATACCACTTGGACCTGACGGGACAGCAACAATCGACCCTAACAGCTTGATTCAAAGTGTAGATGAAGCTTGTGGAATTAGCACTGTAGCTTCTGATATCACTGAAGTGAGTTGTGCTGATATTGGTACGCCTATGACAATTACAATTTTTGCAAGTGATGCAAGTGGAAACATAGCATCTTGTACTGCTGAAATTAATGTAGTTGATACGTTAGCACCAGAAGTTACGTGTCCAGAAGATCAAAGTGTTGATCCAGGAACAGGTAATCTATTCTATGAAGTGCCAGATTATTTTGCTAGCGGAGAAGGTTCTGCTTTAGATAACTGTACAGATCCTGTAACAATTACATCTCAAAATCCAGCTCCAGGAGAGTTGTTATCCGATGGTGTTTATACTGTTACTTTAACTGCTGAAGATGAGTATGGGAATGTTGGTACGTGTACTTTCGAGTTAACTGTTGAAAGTATTTTAGGTGTAGATGATAACTCATTGAGTAATTCAATATCTATGTATCCTAATCCAGCGGACAGTCAAGTTACTATTTCAAATAAATCTGATGTTGCATTACAAAATGCAGTGATTTATGACATTAATGGTAAGTTGATTAACCAATACGACCTTAGCAATATGCAAGGAAAACAGGTAATTGATGTTTCGGCATTGGCTACCGGAGTTTATGTAGTACAGATTACTGGTGAAACATCAAGCGTTTCAAAAAGATTGATCATAAAATAATCCTGTTATAATAACCAACCAAAGCAAAACCCCTTCACAAATTTGTGAGGGGGTTTTCATTTCATATTAATTTATAAAATATATCTTAAAATGCCTTTAAGTTGTTTAGCGTTTTATACTTTTAAGGTTATGAAAAAAATACTTTTACTTTTTGCCGCAACTACATTATTTGTTAGTTGCAACGAAACACAGAAGCAGAAAACAGAAAAAATTCCCGTAGAACAAAATAATGGGATTGGAGATGGAGCTCCTTCCCTATCTACAGCATTTGCCGAAGGTGTTGAAAAAACACACAATAAAGAAGCTTTTTTAGAACACAACAATGTTTCGTTTGATATTGCTTTGAATTTTAATGGCGAAGAACGTTTAAACGGAACGTTTACGATGCGAACCAATTCGACAAAAATAAAATATGAATCTGAAGATGGAAAAACTATTATTTATGACGGCAAAGACGTTTTTCTAAGCCCTAAGGATGCTGAAATGAAATCTGCCCGTTTCGATATTCTTACTTGGCCTTATTTTATGGCAATGCCCTTTAAATTAACCGATCCCGGTACAATATGGGGTCCTGTAGAACAAGTATCTGAAAAGGATAATGAATATTCTAGAGCAAAGCTCACTTTTAAAAATGACATTGGCGACACCGCAGATGATTGGTACGAGGTTTATGTAGATAATAATACAAACTTACTAAGTTACGCAGCGTATATTGTTACCTTCGGAAAAAGTGTTGAAAAAGCTGAAGAAGCACCACACGCCATTCTATACGCAAACTATCAAGTAATTAATGATATTGCCATTGCAAATACTTGGAAATTTTACAACTGGAGTAAAGAGGAAGGATTATACGGTGATATTATAGGCGATGCAACCTTGAGTAATATTAAATTTACGGAATCTGCAGATTATACTGTTTCTAAAAATGCTAAAAAAGTAGAAGCTCCTAAATAAACTATATGACAAACTTACCTTGGCATCAATACCTAATGGGCGTGCTTTATATCTTGGCGGGCATCAACCACTTTAGAAAACCAAAAATGTATGAACGTATTATGCCCCCCTACATCCCAGCTCATTCAACAATGGTGCTACTAAGCGGTATCGTTGAAATGATTTTTGGCTTCATGCTCTTGAACAAAAACACGCAAAGTATCGCTGCTTGGGGAATTATTGTCATGCTGATTATCTTTTTTACCGTTCATATTTATATGTTGCAAGATGAAAGAGCGGCCATGAAACTTCCTAAATGGGCATTAATTCTACGTATTCCCTTGCAATTTGTATTAATCTATTGGGCTTATTTATATGTATGACACCTCTATTCCCTTCAGAAGAAAATAACACTCCTATACAACCCACTTTGCCAAATGCTGAAGTTGTTTATCATCCACATTTTATTTCAGAAAAGAAAGCTGACACCTATTTTGAAACACTCCTGAATGAAACAGACTGGCAGCAGGATGATATCACCGTCTTTGGAAAAAAATATAAGCAACCCCGACTAACCGCCTTATATGGTGAAAGTGGAAAAAGTTATTCTTATTCAGGAATTACTATGACACCTTTACCACTAACCCCAGTATTAACTAAAATAAAAAATAAAGTCGAAGAAATTTCTAGTGAAAACTTTAATGTTGTTTTATTAAACCTATATCGTGATGGGAAAGACAGCAACGGTTGGCACAGCGATGACGAAAAAGAACTAGACAAAAATCCAGTGATCGCATCGGTAAGTTTTGGAGCAGAACGCATGTTTCACTTAAAGCATAAACATGATAAAGCTTCAAAATACAAGGTAAATCTCAAAAATGGAAGCCTTTTAGTAATGAAAGGTCAAACGCAACATTTTTGGAAACATCAAATACCAAAAACAAAAAAGAACGTCTCTCCTAGGATTAATTTGACTTTCAGGAAAATTGTAAGCCACTAAATTATTTACCCAAAAATATCATTTAGCACTTCCGCTAAACGAATTCCACCTTTTTGTAATTGCATTCTAAGTACATCCATATATTCGTACATATAAGGATACCATAGTTTTTCGCCAACTTCAGTATTGCTATAAATATCTTCGCATAGTGCACGACTTTCGTACATCCAATCAGTTATGGATCCTTGTTGTATTTGTTTCAATTGCATTTTCGAAAGCTGTTTTTCATTTGCTGCTAACTCTGAATACGACATATTATAATCTTCAATCATTTTTGTGTCCCAAACTGAATGTAAATTAGTTCCTTCATTAAACCAACGTACTTGAAAATCGTTACCACCTTTATCTTTTGCTAAACCAATGTGCATGGGTTGATGCAAATCGCCCATAAAATGAACCAATAGCTTTAAGTAGAAAACCTTATCCTCTTTTGAAGCTTTTTCATCCTTAAGCACTTCAACACTTTTTTTAATTGCTTCTATAATATCACCCGCTTCATTTTTATCATGCTCTTCATAAGTAGATTCAAAAGGGAAGTTCACATAATGCCAAGGACCATATTTTCTATAGTTACTGTCACTTTTAATTTCATCAGCATAAGTAGAAACCAATGCAAGTGACTCACCATTTAGTAATTTTTCAATATTTCGCTTTGCTTTTTTAGTTAAATACTTTTTAGCAATTTCTCCTGTAGCACGATGACCATTACGCCCCCAATCTTCAGCCGGACGAGCTACTAATGCAGTAAAAGCAAATAAAACAAATAACAAGAAACCCTTTTTCATAATGTGTATTTTATAATATTTCTGAAGAAATTTTAAGCAAAGATACTATTCCTTGTTTTAAGTTAATATTATAATTAGTTGGAAAATTCAAAAAAAGAATTATATTTGTTTAATATCATTTTAATATCAAATTAAATTTAACTATTATGTCAAACGAAAAAACAATCACTCCAGCTAACGGTTATCTAATGCTGTTTGTATTTTTTATTATGATTGCAGCGGGCGTTGTTGGCTTGCTTCTTACCAAAAATGCTTGGTTTATTGCCTTATTTTTCCTAGGGTTATTAGCTCTACCAGGCTTTGTACTCGTAAACCCTAATGGCTCGAGAGTATTGCTACTCTTCGGAAAGTATATAGGAACTATAAAAAAGAACGGACTTTTTTGGGTAAACCCGTTATATGCAAAGAAAAAAATATCTCTACGTGCTCGAAACTTTGATAGCGAACGCTTAAAAGTGAATGATAAATTAGGAAACCCAGTCATAATTAGTACTATTTTGGTTTGGCGGGTACGCGATACACACAAAGCCGCTTTCGATGTTGACAATTATGAAGAATTTGTACGCATACAAACCGATGCTGCCGTTCGTGAATTGGCCAGTAAATACCCTTATGATAATTTCGCCGACGAAGGCATGGACGCCGATATTACTTTGCGTTCTAGCATGGAAGAAGTAAACGAAGCTTTGGTAAAAGGACTTGACGAACGTCTTACAATTGCCGGTATTGAAGTACTAGAATCGAGAATTGGCTATCTAGCGTACGCCAATGAAATTGCGAGTGCTATGCTTAAAAGACAGCAAGCCACAGCAATTGTTGCGGCACGTCATAAAATTGTAGAAGGTGCCGTTAGCATGGTCGAAATGGCTCTTAATAAACTAAGCAAAAAACAAATTGTAGATTTAGACGATGAACGAAAAGCCGCTATGGTAAGTAATTTAATGGTAATTTTATGTGGTGATAAAGATGCTTCCCCCGTTGTTAACACAGGAACATTAAATATGTAAACCAAGTTTTTCTAAAAATTTTTAATATGAAAAAGTTACTTATTTTACTTGCTCTATTTTACTTCGGAAGTGGTTACGCACAAGACAACTTTACTTCTGAAGAATTGAAAATAACCCCTTTGGTAGAAGGCTCACTTTTACTTCCTAAAACTTCAGAAAAAAAACCGCTTGTCATTATTATTGCTGGCTCGGGACCTACTGATAGAAACGGAAACCAGAATATGATGAAGAACAATTCGCTTAAATTTTTAGCGGAAGCTTTGTATAAAAAAGGAGTTGCTAGTTTTCGGTACGACAAACGGATTGTGAAAATCATGAAAAGGGGTGCAATGGATGAAAAGAAAATCAAATTTGATGATTTTATTAAAGATGCCGTTGACGTTACTGAACATTTTAAAAATGACAATCGGTTTGGCAAGCTTTACATTATTGGTCACAGCCAAGGTTCGTTGGTTGGGATGATTGCCGCCCAAAACCGAGCAGATGGCTTTATTTCTATTGCCGGTGCAGGACAAGAAATAGATGATGTCATTGTAGATCAGTTGGCAAAACAAGCTCCGGGTTTGGTTGACAATGCCCGACAGTCATTCGACGACCTTAGAGTAAATGGAACCGCTCAAAATTATAGTCCAGGTTTAGCTTCCATCTTTAGACCCGACATTCAACCCTTTATTTATAGTTGGATGCAGTACAATCCACAAGAAGAGCTTTCCAAGCTAAAAACCCCAGTTTTAATAATAAATGGTGACAAAGATTTACAAGTTCAAGTTAGCGAAGCGGAAGCTTTGTATAAAGCAAAGCCAGAAGCCACCTACAAAGTGATACCAAAAATGAATCATGTTTTAAAAGAAATAAATGGAAATGATCTTGAAAACAGCAAATCATACAATCAATATAATCTTCCTATTTCCGAAGAATTGATTACTGTGATTACTCAATTTATTGAATCTAATTAATATGCCTAAAAAGAAAGCCTTCGCCTTGCGCGTTAATGAAGACATGATGAAAGCCGTGGAAAAGTGGGCCGCAGATGAGTTCCGTAGCACCAATGGACAGATTGAATGGATGTTGCATGAAATGCTGAAAGATGCCAAAAGACTTCCGAAGAAGAAAGAGTGAACGATGTTTTTTAAGCAAATAATTGTATTTTGCAGTCAAACTAATTGATTCATGCAAGATAATCTTACCCAAGAAATTATTGATACAACTCCCTTTTTTACAAGTGACACCATTGTATTTGGTGTGCTTATGCTAACACTAGGGTTTATTTTTTATACTTCCTCAAAAGAAACCGGTTTTTGGAGTTCCTTTTACAAAATTGTTCCAGCCTTATTCATGGCATACTTTTTACCGGCATTATTGACCACTTTTGGAGTAATAGCTCCCGATTGGACCAGTATTTCTGAAACAGGAGAAGCTGTTGAAAACAGCTCTAACCTATATTATGTTTCTAGTCGATATCTATTACCGGCAGCTTTGGTATTGATGACGTTAAGCATGGATTTAAAAGCAGTTTTTAACTTAGGTCCAAAAGCACTCATTATGTTTTTTACAGGAACCATTGGAATTGTAATAGGTGGTCCCCTTGCCGTGTTATTAATAGGAACTATTTCGCCCGAAACTGTAGGTGGTGCAGGCGCTGATGCCGTATGGAGAGGTCTATCAACCCTTGCCGGAAGTTGGATTGGCGGTGGTGCTAACCAAACTGCCATGCTTGAAATCTATGGCTACAACCAAGAATTATACGGAGGTATGGTATTCGTAGATATTGTGGTAGCCAACATTTGGATGGCTATCATTTTAATAGGAATTGGTAAATCTGCCCGAATTGATAAATGGCTAAAATCTGACACTTCCGCGATTGAAGCCTTAAAACAAAAAGTTTCAGATTATGCAGCAACAGTAGATAGAAATCCTACCCTAACCGATTTAATGATTCTTGGAGCCATTGCTTTTGGTACTGTTAGTTTCGCACACTTAGGTGCAGGATACTTGAGCGTATTTTTTGAAGACTTTGTAAACAGTTTTCCAAAGGGGATTACCCGTAACGTATTTACCTTTTTAAGCTCCTCTTTCTTTTGGATGATCTCGATAACCACTCTTATAGGTGTTTTACTATCTTTTACTAAATTAAGAAGCTATGAAGGTGCTGGGGCGAGTAAATTTGGAAGTGTTTTTATCTATATTTTAGTTGCCAGTATTGGTATGAAAATGGACTTAACACTCATTTTTGACAATTTCGGACTCATCTTTATTGGTCTTGTTTGGATGATAATTCACGCTGGATTATTGATTTTAGTAGCTAAATTAATTAAAGCTCCTTACTTTTTCCTTGCAGTGGGTAGCCAAGCGAATGTGGGCGGAGCAGCATCTGCACCTATTGTGGCGTCAGCATTTCACCCGTCATTAGCAACTGTTGGAGTATTATTGGCTGTTTTTGGGTATGCCATAGGGACAGTGGCAGCGATACTTTGTACAGTACTAATGCAATTGGCGGCGGTTTCGTAAACAAGAAACTATTTGTTTTTCTGAAATAGCGTTGTTTAAAAGTAATTGGTATTTCAAGTTTTATGTTTCTTGCAAAATATGCATCTTTGCGATCTTAATATTTCAACATATAATGAGAATTCTATTCATCGCTTTAGCCGCTTTATTTTTAGTTAGTTGTTCCAATTCGAATCCTGAACAGGAAATGAAACTTTCTGGTAACGTTAAGGGACTTAAAAAAGGAACGCTATTATTACAGAAAATTGAAGATTCACTATTAGTTTCAGTAGATTCTGTAGCTATTGACGGCGATCCCAATTTTACATTTGTTGAAGAAATATCTAGCCCCGAAGTATATTACCTTTACCTACGCCTTAAAGATGGAACGCTTCGAGAAGATCGCATCCCTTTCTTTGCTGAGCCGGGCGAAATTATAATCAACACCAGCTTAAAAAAGTTTGGAGATGATTTTATAATAAATGGCTCTGAAAATGAGCAAGCACTTGATGAATACAAAAAGTTAATGCAACGATTTGCAGACAGAAACTTAGATTTGATTAAAGAAGAGTTTACAGCTCAAAAAAGTGAAAACGATTCCTTATTAAAAGCAATAAAGCGAAAAAGAACAACTGCTCTTTCTAGCAAGTATTTAGCAACTGTAAACTTCGCATTGAACAACAAAGATAAAGAGATAGCCCCATATTTGTTGTTAACAGAAGTATATGACGCAAATGTAAAATACTTGGACACTGTTTACACGTCACTTACCCCAAAAGTAAAAGACTCCAAATACGGAACGCTTTTGGAGTCTTTTATTTCAGAACGAAAAACGATGAAGGATAGCTTATAAAGCGTTAATCTTATCAATTAACTTTCTACCTTCAGTTTCTAATTCTTGGTTAATACTTTTAAAATGTTGCTTTTTATTTTCAACATCTTTTTGGTTTACCTTTACTATTAAAGCATCAAAAACAGCGATGGCTTCATCGATAATTTTTTCAGATTCTTTGGTTTCTTTTTTAGGATGGGTTAGTTGCCATATATAGACAGCTTCAATAATATCTCCCAACACATAATTTATGTCTCTTTTTAAGTCGCGTACACTTGCCATTTTATAAATATTTAATTTTGCGCAAGGTACGAACAATTACGGAATGTATGTTTCTAAAAGTGTTACAGAAGTAGATTTTATTTTAATTGAAGTAAAACAAGCGGGAATTAATACCGTTTCACCTTTTTTTACAGTTTCGGAAGTACTTTCGGTTTCTATTATTGCTTCTCCTTCCGTGCACATATAAACCACAAAAGAATCAATTTCAGCTAAATTGCGAGTGAAGTTTGTAGTAATGTTTAACTTATTGGTTTCAAAATACTGAAGGCTTTTTAAAGGGATTATACTATTTTCAACATCTTGATACGCGATATTATATTCAACATCTTCATAATTAATGGCGTCCTTTGCCAAGTCGGTATGCAAATCGCGCATTTCACCATTTATATCAGGACGATCCCAGTCGTAAATACGATACGTAATATCTGATGTTTGTTGTATTTCAGCCAAAAGTACTCCGGCACCAATGGCATGTATTGTGCCTGGAGCGATAAAAAAGGCATCTCCTGGTATTACTTTTTCGGAATGAAGAATATCTGTAATGTTACCTTCGGAAAGTTTTTTCAAGTAGCTTTTTTCATCAACTTTTTTATTAAAACCCAATATAAGCCGAGCGTCTTTTTCTATTTCTACAATGTACCACATTTCAGTTTTTCCAAAACTATTGTGACGGTTTTTAGCTAGTTTATCACCTGGATGTACTTGAACAGAGAGATCCTCTTGAGCATCAATGAATTTAAATAACAAAGGAAATTTACTTCCAAAGTTTGTATATACTTTATTACCAAGTAAGGTTTCTTTATATTTATTGATAACCGTAACTATCGTTTCATTTTTATATATCCCATTTGCAATTATAGAAGTATCGTCATCTAATCCAGAAACTTCCCAGCTTTCACCTATTTTTCCTTTTCCATTTTTATGCAATTTTTGAGATAGTTTATTTCCTCCCCATACTTTCTCTTTTAGAATCGGGATAAACTTTAAGGGGTATAATGTTTGAGTTTTGTTCATTATTTACCTGTATAGACTACAAAGTTACGAGGTGTTTCATATAGTTTTACCGAAATTTCAAATTTATCATCTAGTCTTTTGCGAAGTTTATTCCATATCACAATGGCAATATTCTCTACAGTTGGGTTTAGCGATTTAAATTGCTCAACTTCAACATTGAGGTTTTTATGATCAAAAGGGTCTTCTACCTCTTCTTTTATAATTGTTTTAAGAAAATCTAAATCGATTAAATAACCTGTTTTAAAGTCAATTTCCCCGGTCACACCTACTTCAAGCTCATAGTTATGTCCGTGATAGTTTGGGTTACTACATTTACCAAAAAACTCGCGGTTTTTTTCATCACTCCATTCTTTTACAAATAAACGGTGCGCTGCATTAAAATGTGCTTTTCTGAAAACTGTTAAACTCATAGAGTTAGATGTTTTTGAAATTTATCGAAAATAATTTTAAACCATGCTGTATAAACAGAAGGATTCTCTTTCATATCTTTCTCTACAGCTTCCATAGACATCCATCTCCAAGCGGCGACTTCATCTGGGTTAATATTTGGTTCGTCATTATATTTCCCAACTAACATATGGTCATATTCATGCTCGGTTAATCCATTATCGAAAGGTGCTTTGTAAATAAATGAAATGGTTTCTTTTAAATCTGTTGAAAACCCCATTTCTTCCTGTAACCTACGTTTTCCCGCATCAATGTTGTTTTCTCCATCTCTTTGGTGGCTACAGCAAGTGTTTGTCCATAATCCTGGAGAGTGATACTTATGCAAAGCCCTTTGCTGAATCATCAATTCATTTTTATCATTAAAAACGAATACCGAAAAAGCACGATGCAACAAGGCTTTTTCATGAGCTTCCATTTTGGGCATTAACCCTATTTTTTCATCCTTTTCATTTACAAGGACTACTTTCTCTTCTATCATGCAATTTCAGTTTTTTCAAAAATACGAAATAGCACCTTGTAAATAAAACCTAAATGAAAAGCGTTCAATAAAACTATTGAACGCTTTTTTAAAATATAATTTGGTTGATTAGTTAGTTCTGAATAATAAACATGGACCTTCGGTTTAACTGATGTTCTTCTTCGGTACATTTTACACCGTTTGAACATTCATTGACCAAACGGTTTTCACCATATCCTTTTGCACTGAGTCTACTGCGATCAATGCCCTTTTTAACAAGCCAATTAAGAGTTGATTGTGCTCGTTTTTCAGATAAGGCTTCATTATAACTGTCGTTTCCACGTGAGTCAGTGTGAGATTCTATGTGGATTATCAGTTCTGAATATTCTTGAAGTGCGGCTAATATTTTTGCCAGCTCCACTTCGGCATCCGGACGAATATTATAACGATCAAAATCAAAATAAATAGGCTGTAAGCTAAGGCGGCAACCTAAATCATCTGGAGGACAGTCTACTAGTTTTAATGGTAATGGAACTTCAACAGTTCCCGTTTTTATTGGTGTCGCCACTAATTTTTCATTAGGAGCATAACTTTCTTTTGTACCGCGTACTGCGTATTTACTATCACAATCTGCTGTTAAAGTATACCTCGCATCGGGACCAACCACCATACTTTTTACTTCTTTATTATTAGAATCTAAAAGCATTACGGTTGCTCCGGGTAGTAACTCCCCACTATCAACATCGGTTACTAAGCCGGTTATAGTGATTACACATTTTTCTTTCAGTAAGTATATTTCATCATCTACACTTCCGCGGGCTCCATCTCTATTAGACGTTAAATACCCAATTCTTTTTGTTTCTTTTATTATGAAGCCAAAATCATCTTGATTGCTGTTTGCTGGCTCGCCTAAGTTTTTTACTGCTCCGGGTTTCCCTTCATCTCCTAAGGGAGCCATGTAGATATCAAACCCTCCAAGACCAGCACGACCGTCACTTGAAAAATATAGGTTGTTCTCTTCGCTGATAAATGGAAAAGACTCTCTAGTTTCAGTATTTATTTCTTCTCCCAGGTTTACCGGTTCTCCATATTTATCTTTTCCTAAAATATCTACATACCATAAGTCGGACATTCCAAGACTCTCCGGCATATCAGAAGAAAAGTACAAGCGTTTTCCGTCCTTGCTTAGTGTAGGGTGGGCTACCGAATATTTGTCACTATTAAAAGGAAGCTCCTTAACATCAGTCCAATAAAACTCTCCGCTTTTGGTAGCTTTATATAACTTCAAGCGAATGGTTTTTTGTCTATCTTTTCCTTTTTTACCATCTAAGAAGTTATTTCTGGTAAAATACATAGTAGAGCCGTCTTTACTAAATGCTGGAGTAGACTCATGGTATTTTGTATTTATATCACCAGGAAGGGCTTGTGCATTAGATAGATTTCCGTCCTTATCAATATCGGCCACAAACAAATCTAAAAAAGGTTGATTATTCCATTCAGATATATTCCCTCCTTCGGCACTAGCTTTTGCTGTTGCAAATACTATTTTGTCTCCATAAAATGAAGGTCCAAAATCTGACACGTTACTGTTTGTAGAAACTTTCTCTAAAACAAATTCCCTTGATTCTTTCGCGATGCTATTTAAATAATTTGGATCGCTTTCAAAGTTTTTCACAATAAGACTATTGCCGCCATGAGCTGCAAATTGAAGCATCAATTCATCAGACTCCTTGTATTTACCTAAGCTTTTTAAGGACTGGGCAGCACGATAATAATATTCAGCTTCCGTTTCATTAGGGTATTCGTTCACTAGCTTTGAGTACCATTTGGCCGCATTGTCATAATCACTGTTCCAGTAGTATGTATCCCCTAGTTTTTTAAATATCTCTGCCGATTGATACCCGTCTTTTACTACTTTCAAGTATATTTCACGGGCATCGATATAGGCAAATTTATCAAAGTCTTCATTGGCCTTTTTTATTTCTTTACGCTGTGAAAAGGCGATGCCAACTGTAAAGAAGACAAGCAGGAAAAGAATAGATTGGTTAAGTGTAAGTTTCATAACGAGTAATTTTATTAAAAGAATCTTGGTGTCAATACGCGCTCTGGTTTGTTAAACAGATCAAAGCGTAAAAACACTTCATACGATCCATCACTGTAATCTTCAATATCAGTAGTCTGATAATCATAGCCAAAGCCAATGAATATCTGGTCGCTTACCTGAAAACCTGCCATAGCACTCAATGCCGCGCTCCATCTGTAAGAGGCGCCTAAGGTTAATTTATCATAGATCAAGAAGTTGGCCGATGCATCCCATTGTAAAGGAGAACCGCTCACTGCTTTAATTAAGGTCGCCGGTTTAAACTTTAGGTTTTCATTTATATCAAATACATAACCAGCAATTAAAAAGTAATGCAAACGCTCTGCAGGTGCAACATCTTTATCTACACTGAAATTTTCTAACGTGGACTCATCAAAGTGATTGGTTGTTAAAAAGTTGGGAACCGATAACCCAGCATAAAAACGATCTGTGTTGTAGTACACTCCTGCCCCTATCTGTGGTTGCAGCTTATTATCAATATTACTCTCAAAAAGATCACCTTGATCGAATATACTTAACTTGTTGAAATTAACATCCAACAGATCTAAACCTGCTTTAAGTCCGAAAGACAATTCAGCAGTTTCTGAAGTGTTAATAGTGTAAGAGTAGTCGATGGCTACATTGGATTCTACTGCAGGTCCTATCTCGTCCCTAACAATTGAAAGCCCCAATCCCATATTGTCTAAAACACCAATAGGTGAATTCACCGTAAAGGTTCCCGTCTTTGGAGCCCCTTCTAGACCAACCCATTGTGAGCGGAGCAATAGCCCAAAACTCAATACATCCCGTGATCCAGCATAAGCAGGGTTTACAATCTGTGTGTTGTACATATACTGCGTGTACTGTGGATCTTGTTGGGCGTTGCTTGAAAAGCTCCCAAGTAAAATCAAAACTATAATGGCTAAATAACTGTGTTTCATCGTTACATATTTTTATACCCCCGGAAGGTTGCCCTCCGGGAGGTTTTTGACTTTCTATCTATTTATATATAAGTACCCTGAATAACTT
Source organism: Marixanthomonas ophiurae (assembly GCF_003413745.1). Taxonomy (NCBI): domain Bacteria; kingdom Pseudomonadati; phylum Bacteroidota; class Flavobacteriia; order Flavobacteriales; family Flavobacteriaceae; genus Marixanthomonas; species Marixanthomonas ophiurae. The sequence continues at coordinate 66,050 of NZ_QVID01000003.1, forward strand.
GCTTTACCCGGATTATCCGATGGGAAGCTAAGAATATAGAAGTACGTTCCTGTTGGTAATTCTTCGTTTGCACGTATTGTGGATCTACCGTTAGACTCTCCTTCAAAAACATTCTCCATACCGTTGGAACCTCCATAACCGTCGGTCTCCCATACTAGTACTCCCCATCTGTTGTATATCTTCACATTATTCTGTGAATAATCTTGGATACCAGCTATTACAAAGTAATCGTTTAAGTTGTCGCCGTTAGGGGTGATACCGTTGAATATCTCAAAGTCTCCTTCAGGATCTACATTAGGTAATACTGTAACGGTAGGATCATCTGGTTCCCCATCTCCATTATTATCAATATCATCATCATTGTTTGGATCATCAGACTCATCTGTTACAACCGTGCCTTCATAATCTTCTCCTGTCACAATAGCTTGATTAATAACTTCACCAGCCTCTATATCTGCATCATTAATAGAATAGGTCCCAGTAAATGTTGTATTATCGGTCACTCCTGGATCAAGAGAAGCTATTGGGCCTCCTTGAATATCTATTCCTGGCAGTGGATCATCTATCGTAATATTATAAAGTGTTATAGTTCCAGTATTTGTCACACTGAAGGTATAACTTATAGTTTCACCTATCTGTGGAATACCATCTCCATTTTCATCATTGAATACACCTGATTTTTCTAAGGACATAGAAGAGGTCTGACACAGTGTTGTCACTGTTGCATCATCATCATTAATTGTTGCCCCAGAATCATCCATTACAATATCACCTGCAGGCGTAGTACCTTCGGCCGTAGCCTGGTTTACTACTTGTCCAGCATCTATATCAGCTTGTGTTACTGTGTATACTGCAGTAAACGTAGTAGCATCTGTAGCTCCCGAAGCTAAACTTATCGGGCCGCCACTTACTGTTACCAATGGATCGGTTACTGTTACATTAGTCAGGTCTACAATCCCTGTATTGGTCACAATAAAGTCATATACAATCGTTTCTCCTACTTGCGTACAGCCATCTCCATTTTCGTCAGAAAGGGTTCCTATTTTAACTAAAGCAATTGCTCCATTTTGACATAGTATTGTTACCGTTGGATCATCATCATTAATGGTTGCTCCAGAATCATCAGTTAAAATACTTCCGTCTGGGGCAGTTCCTTCAGCAGTTGCTTGGTTTACTACCTGACCCGTATTGATATCCCCTTGAGTTATAGTATAATCTCCATTATATATCCAAGTCTCGGTTACATCTAATTCGCCATCGCCATCGGTATCACCTGTTGGCCCGTTGATTGTTGCAATCAATGGATCGGTAATAGTTACGTTAACTATGCTTACGTTTCCTTCATTGGTTACGCTGAATGTATAACTAATTGTTTCACCTACATTACTACAGCCATCACCGTCCTCGTCATTAAAGATTCCAGTTTTAACTATTGCTATATCAGCATTTTGACACAATACTGTTACTGTTGGATCATCATCGCTTATTGTTGCGCCTGAGTCATCGGTTACTATCGTGCCATCAGGATCCGTCCCTTCAGCCATAGCTTGGTTTACAACTTGTCCAGCATCTATATCAGCTTGTGTGATAGTATAATCTCCATTATATATCCAAGTCTCGGTTACATCTAAATCACCATCACCATCTGTATCTCCTGTTGGGCCGTTGATTGTCGTAATCAATGGATCAGCAACCGTTACGTTAGCAAGACTTACGTTTCCTTCATTGGTTACACTGAATGTATAACTAATTGTCTCCCCTACATTGCTACAGCCATCTCCGTCCTCATCATTGAAGATTCCAGTTTTAACTACTGCTATATCAGCATTCTGACACAATACTGTTACTGTTGGATCATCGTCGCTTATTGTAGCGCCTGAGTCATCGGTTACTGTATCACCTGATGGTGCTTCACCTTTAGCCGTTGCTTGGTTTACTACTTCACCTGTATCAATATCGGCTTGAGTAATAGCATAATTAGCAGTATAAATCCATTCTTCTGTTACATCTAATTTACCATCACCATCAGTGTCGCCACTATCTGGTCCTGTAATAGTTCCTCCTAATAATGGATCAATTACCGAAACAAATGATAAGCTTACGTTTCCTTGATTAGTTACACTGAATGTATAACTGATTGTCTCTCCTACATTGCTACAACCATCTTGGTCTTCATCATTAAAGATTCCAGTTTTAACTATTGCTATAGCTGGGTCCTGACACAGCTCTGTTATTGTTGGATCATTGTCAGTTATCGTTAAACCAGACTCATCAGTCACTACCGTTCCATCTGGAGCCGCACCTCCTGCTGTTGCTTGGTTAATTACTTCACCTTTATCAATATCTTCTTGTGTGATTACATATGTTCCTGTGTATTCCCACTCTTCGGTTACATCTAACTCACCATCACCATCGGTATCACCTGTTGGTCCGCTAATCGTTGCGATTAATGGATCGGTAACAGTTACGTTTTCTAAACTTACGTTTCCTTCGTTGGTTACTGTGAAGGTATAGTTGATCTCTTCGCCAGGTTGTGAACAGTCACCACCATCGTCATAGCTGCTTGTCTTAACAATTGCTATAGCTGGGGTTTGACATAATTCAGTCTCGGTTGGATCGTCATTATCTACGGTGCTTCCTGAGTCATCTGTTACTACTGTCCCGTCTGGAGCAGTTCCTTCTGCTGTGGCAGTGTTGGTCACGCTTCCATTATCAATATCTTCTTGTGTGATTACGTATGTTCCTGTGTACTCCCACTCTTCGGTTACATCTAACTCACCATCACCATCCGTGTCACCTGTTGGTCCGCTAATCGTTGCGATTAATGGGTCGGTAACCGTTACGTTTTCTAAACTTACGTTTCCTTCGTTGGTTACTGTGAAGGTATAGTTGATCTCTTCGCCAGGTTGTGAACAGTCACCACCATCGTCATAGCTGCTTGTCTTAACAATTGCTATAGCTGGGGTTTGACATAATTCAGTCTCGGTTGGATCGTCATTATCTACGGTGCTTCCTGAGTCATCTGTTACTACTGTCCCGTCTGGAGCAGTTCCTTCTGCTGTGGCAGTGTTGGTCACGCTTCCATTATCAATATCCGTTTGTGTGATTACGTATGTTCCTGTGTACTCCCACTCTTCGGTTACATCTAACTCACCATCACCATCCGTGTCACCTGTTGGTCCGCTAATCGTTGCGATTAATGGGTCGGTAACCGTTACGTTTTCTAAACTTACGTTTCCTTCGTTGGTTACTGTGAAGGTATAGTTGATCTCTTCGCCAGGTTGTGAACAGTCACCACCATCGTCATAGCTGCTTGTCTTAACAATTGCTATAGCTGGGGTTTGACAGATGGGTACTATCGTGGAATCATCTTCTGTATAACTGTTGTTATCAGATTCATCTGTTACATCATCTCCTTGTGGAGGTGTTCCTGTTGCTAATGCTCGGTTCTCAAACTCTCCA
>NZ_QVID01000004.1 GCF_003413745.1 Marixanthomonas ophiurae
GGTTGTATATTTGCAGCCGCTTACAACGGTAAGCAAGTTCTTAAACAGGCGAAAGGAGTAATGATTACGGTGGTTCAAGTCCACTGCGTCTAACAAAATAAGGCTTAAGATTTAAGTCGAGTTTAAAGTTCATTGATATATTGAAATTGACAGCGAGATATAATTTTGGAAACGAATTATATCGAGATTGAAAAACTAAACTAAGTATAATCCTTGAGATTTTTTTGGGTAAGGCTTTTTAATTGTGGTATATTATATTATTTAAGATTCTACGATGAAGAGTTTGATCCTGGCTCAGGATGAACGCTAGCGGCAGGCCTAACACATGCAAGTCGAGGGGTAACATAGAAGAGCTTGCTCTTTTGATGACGACCGGCGCACGGGTGAGTAACGCGTATACAATCTGCCTTGTACAGGAGTATAGCCCAGGGAAACTTGGATTAATCCTCCATAGTCTATATAAACAACCTTGTTATTATAGTAAAGATTTATCGGTACAAGATGAGTATGCGTCCTATTAGTTTGTTGGTAAGGTAACGGCTTACCAAGACAGCGATAGGTAGGGGCCCTGAGAGGGGGATCCCCCACACTGGTACTGAGACACGGACCAGACTCCTACGGGAGGCAGCAGTGAGGAATATTGGACAATGGGTGAGAGCCTGATCCAGCCATGCCGCGTGCAGGAAGACGGCCCTATGGGTTGTAAACTGCTTTTATACGGGAAGAAACCTCCCCTCGTGAGGGGAGCTGACGGTACCGTAAGAATAAGGACCGGCTAACTCCGTGCCAGCAGCCGCGGTAATACGGAGGGTCCGAGCGTTATCCGGAATCATTGGGTTTAAAGGGTCCGTAGGCGGGCAGCTCAGTCAGTGGTGAAAGTTTGCGGCTTAACCGTAAAATTGCCATTGATACTGGTTGTCTTGAATTAATGTGAAGTGGTTAGAATGAGTAGTGTAGCGGTGAAATGCATAGATATTACTCAGAATACCGATTGCGAAGGCAGATCACTAACATTATATTGACGCTGAGGGACGAAAGCGTGGGGAGCGAACAGGATTAGATACCCTGGTAGTCCACGCCGTAAACGATGGTTACTAGCTGTTGGACCGATTGAGGTTCAGTGGCCAAGCGAAAGTGATAAGTAACCCACCTGGGGAGTACGTTCGCAAGAATGAAACTCAAAGGAATTGACGGGGGCCCGCACAAGCGGTGGAGCATGTGGTTTAATTCGATGATACGCGAGGAACCTTACCAGGGCTTAAATGCAGTTGGACAGGGGTGGAAACACCCCCTTCTTCGGACTGATTGCAAGGTGCTGCATGGTTGTCGTCAGCTCGTGCCGTGAGGTGTCAGGTTAAGTCCTATAACGAGCGCAACCCCTGTGGTTAGTTGCCAGCGAGTAATGTCGGGAACTCTAGCCAGACTGCCGGTGCAAACCGTGAGGAAGGTGGGGATGACGTCAAATCATCACGGCCCTTACGTCCTGGGCTACACACGTGCTACAATGGTAGGTACAGAGAGCAGCCACTGCGCGAGCAGGAGCGAATCTATAAAACCTATCTCAGTTCGGATCGGAGTCTGCAACTCGACTCCGTGAAGCTGGAATCGCTAGTAATCGGATATCAGCCATGATCCGGTGAATACGTTCCCGGGCCTTGTACACACCGCCCGTCAAGCCATGGAAGCTGGGGGTACCTGAAGTCGGTGACCGCAAGGAGCTGCCTAGGGTAAGACCGGTAACTGGGGCTAAGTCGTAACAAGGTAGCCGTACCGGAAGGTGCGGCTGGAACACCTCCTTTCTAGAGCAATCTTTCTTTTATTAGAAAGTAAGCGTATACCTAAGAAAGGCCAAACACAGAGAAGTTTGGGTTGTGCTTGGTTTAGCTGTCAATTTTAATTATTATAATAGTAGGTATGAGATATCAGATATGAGATGTGAGACAAAAGCACTTATATATAAGGGTAAAAGTCTAATAATCTAATGTCTAAAATCTAATGTCTATAAAAAGACAGTCTCATAGCTCAGCTGGTTAGAGCGCTACACTGATAATGTAGAGGTCGGCAGTTCGAGTCTGCCTGAGACTACGATTAAGATATAAGTTTTACGGTTTATATCTACGTTCATTACAAATTGAAAGGAAATTCTAGAAGTTGAGTAGTAGTTGTATCTAACTACTAACTACTATGTACTAACTACTAGTATATGGGGGATTAGCTCAGCTGGCTAGAGCGCCTGCCTTGCACGCAGGAGGTCATCGGTTCGACTCCGATATTCTCCACCAAGGACATATAATTTTTGTCTTCAGATTCAAAGAGCGATTCTAAGTGCTTGCGATAGGAGATGAGAAAGTCCAGACAGTTCATTGACATATTGGGAAATAAGAATACGAGAAAAGCAATAATTAAAGTATATTAAATTATACAATTGAATAACTCATTAAAGAGCAAAAAAGTACAATAAGCAAACTAAGAGCGTATGGGGAATGCCTAGGCTCTCAGAGGCGATGAAGGACGTGATAAGCTGCGAAAAGCTGCGGGGATTGGCACATACAAGTTGATCCGCAGATATCCGAATGGGGCAACCCACCATATTGAAGATATGGTATCCGCAAGGAGGCAAACCCGGAGAACTGAAACATCTAAGTACCCGGAGGAAGAGAAAACAATAGTGATTCCGATAGTAGCGGCGAGCGAAATCGGATTAGCCCAAACCCATTCTGTTACGGCAGGATGGGGGTTGTAGGACTACAATATTCAATGCTAGATGAATTAGAACAAGTTGGAAAGCTTGGCCAAAGAAGGTGACAGCCCTGTATAAGTAAAGAAAGCAACGATAGTAGTATCCTGAGTAGTGCGGGGCACGTGAAACCCTGTATGAATCCGGCGGGACCATCCGCCAAGGCTAAATACTCCTGAGAGACCGATAGTGAACCAGTACCGTGAGGGAAAGGTGAAAAGAACCCTGAACAAGGGAGTGAAATAGAACCTGAAACCATACGCTTACAAGCGGTCGGAGCCCCTTTGGGGTGACGGCGTGCCTTTTGCATAATGAGCCTACGAGTTACTGTTACTAGCAAGGTTAATCCCTTTAAGGGGAGGAGCCGTAGCGAAAGCGAGTCTGAATAGGGCGCCATAGTTAGTAGTAGTAGACGCGAAACCGTGTGATCTACCCTTGGGCAGGTTGAAGCTGTGGTAACACATAGTGGAGGACCGAACCCGTTGACGTTGAAAAGTCTTGGGATGACCTGAGGGTAGGGGTGAAAGGCCAATCAAACTCGGAAATAGCTCGTACTCCCCGAAATGCATTTAGGTGCAGCGTTGATTTATAGTTTTATAGAGGTAGAGCTACTGATTGGATGCGGGGGCTTCACCGCCTACCAATTCCTGACAAACTCCGAATGCTATAAAATGTTAATCAGCAGTGAGGGCATGGGTGCTAAGGTCCATGTCCGAGAGGGAAAGAACCCAGACCATCAGCTAAGGTCCCAAAATATACACTAAGTTGAATAAACGAGGTTGAACTGCCCAGACAGCTAGGATGTTGGCTTGGAAGCAGCCATTCATTTAAAGAGTGCGTAACAGCTCACTAGTCGAGCGGTTCGGCATGGATAATAATCGGGCATAAGTGTATTACCGAAGCTATGGACTTATAACAAGAGTTATAAGTGGTAGGGGAGCATTCTATTTGCGCTGAAGGTGAACTGCGAGGTTTGCTGGAGCGGATAGAAAAGAAAATGTAGGCATAAGTAACGATAATGCGGGCGAGAAACCCGCACACCGAAAAACCAAGGTTTCCTCAGCTATGCTAATCAGCTGAGGGTTAGTCAGGGCCTAACGCGAACCCGAAAGGGGTAGTGGATGGACAACAGGTTAATATTCCTGTACCTGCTCACGCTAAAAGTGACGGAGGCGAAAATTAGGTGCGTGCTGACGGAATAGCACGTTGAAGGGAGTGGTAACACCCCGATAGTACACTAAGGCTACGGCTGCGGTGATAATCCTGAGGATCGACTTCCAAGAAAAGCGAGTGAAGCAGCCTGTACCGTAAACCGACACAGGTGGTTGGGATGAGAATTCTAAGGTGCTCGAGAGATTCATGGCTAAGGAACTAGGCAAAATCGACCCGTAACTTCGGGAGAAGGGTCGCCCACACTATGTGTGGGCCGCAGTGAAGAGGTCCAGGCGACTGTTTATCAAAAACACAGGGCTCTGCGAAATCGAAAGATGAAGTATAGGGCCTGACACCTGCCCGGTGCCGGAAGGTCAAGGGGAGACGTAAGCTTCGGCGAAGCGTTGAACTGAAGCCCCGGTAAACGGCGGCCGTAACTATAACGGTCCTAAGGTAGCGAAATTCCTTGTCGGGTAAGTTCCGACCTGCACGAATGGTGCAACGATCTGGACACTGTCTCGGCCATGAGCTCGGTGAAATTGTAGTATCGGTGAAGATGCCGGTTACCCGCTGTGGGACGAAAAGACCCCGTGAACCTTTACTATAGCTTAGTATTGACTCTGGACAAATAATGTGTAGGATAGGTGGGAGACTTCGATCTTGCGTCGCCAGGCGTGGGTGAGTCACTGTTGAAATACCACCCTTTATTTGTTTAGAGCCTAACTCCTAACGGAGGACAGTGCTTGGTGGGTAGTTTGACTGGGGTGGTCGCCTCCAAAAGAGTAACGGAGGCTTCTAAAGGTTCCCTCAACACGGTTGGCAATCGTGTGTAGAGTGCAATGGCATAAGGGAGCTTGACTGAGAGACCTACAAGTCGATCAGGTACGAAAGTAGAGCATAGTGATCCGGTGGTTCCGCATGGAAGGGCCATCGCTCAAAGGATAAAAGGTACTCCGGGGATAACAGGCTGATCTCCCCCAAGAGCTCACATCGACGGGGGGGTTTGGCACCTCGATGTCGGCTCGTCACATCCTGGGGCTGGAGAAGGTCCCAAGGGTTGGGCTGTTCGCCCATTAAAGTGGCACGCGAGCTGGGTTCAGAACGTCGTGAGACAGTTCGGTCTCTATCTACAGTGGGCGCAAGAAATTTGAGTGGATCTGACTCTAGTACGAGAGGACCGAGTTGGACTAACCTCTGGTGTACCAGTTGTCCCGCCCGGGGCATTGCTGGGTAGCTACGTTGGGAAGGGATAAGCGCTGAAAGCATATAAGCGCGAAACCCACCACAAGATGAGATTTCTTTAAAGGGTCGTGGGAGACTACCACGTTGATAGGTCATAGGTGTAAGTGCGGTAACGTTCGTAGCCGAGTGATACTAATAACCCATAAGCTTATGTACGTCGCTTCTCCCCCTGCAAGGGGGGAGGGCTAACTCTTTATATAAGTGATCAAATTTGATTACTGCCTTTTTTGTATTCTTTTCCTATATGTTATAATATTAAGTCCCCGAAAATCGGGACGAAGACTTAAGGTGGTTATAGCAACGGGGCTCACCTCTTACCATTCCGAACAGAGTAGTTAAGCCCGTTTGCGCCGATGGTACTACACCGTGGGAGAGTAGGTCGCCGCCTTCTTATAAACCCCCTCATCATACCGATGAGGGGGTTTTTTTATGC
>NZ_QVID01000005.1 GCF_003413745.1 Marixanthomonas ophiurae
GGCAGGATAGAACACAAGCCGATTACCCTACATAAAGAATATCCCGCCTTAGCCACGAGCATGAATAGAAGGAATCTATTCAATCACTCGCAGGGACCACTGCTAGACGGAATATAATCATGAGCAAATTTTATGTAGGTTCTGAAGTTGGCCAATTGCGCCGTGTCATGTTGCACCGCCCCAACCTCAGTCTGAAGCGTCTGACTCCTTCCAACTGCCAGGATCTGTTGTTCGATGACGTCCTGTCCGTTGAACGTGCTGGTCAGGAGCACGACAAATTCGCTCAGGTACTGCGCGATCAGAATGTCGAAGTTTTCCTGCTGACCAATCTGCTGGCGGAAACCCTGGACGTGCCGGAAGCCAAAACCTGGCTGCTGCAACATCAGGTCTCCGACTATCGCCTCGGCACTTCTTTTGCCAACGACGTACGCTGCTTCCTGGCCGACATGCCGCACCGCGAGCTGGCCCGCATTCTCTCCGGTGGCCTGACCTACTCCGAGATGCCCTACAGCGGCGTCAACATGGTAGTAGGCATGCACGCACCGACCGACTTCATCATCGAGCCGCTGCCCAACCACCTCTTTACCCGTGACACCTCCTGCTGGGTTTATGGCGGCGTCTCCATCAACCCGATGGCCAAACCGGCCCGCCGTCGCGAAACCAACCACGTGAAGGCTATCTATCGCTGGCACCCGCAGTTTGCCGGTCAGGACTTCATCAAGTACTTCGGTGATGAAGATCGCGACTACGACAACTCCACCATCGAAGGGGGTGACGTACTGGTCATCGGTCGTGGCGCCGTGCTCATCGGCATGTCCGAGCGCACCACACCGCAAGGGGTCGAGCACCTGGCTCGCGGCCTGTTCAAGCACGGCCAGGCCAAACAGGTCATCGCCATGCAACTGCCGAAACACCGCAGCTGCATGCACCTGGATACCGTCATGACCCACATGGACATAGACACCTTCTCCGTCTATCCGGAAGTCATCCGCAAGGATGTGAACTGCTGGAGCCTGACTCCGGGCGGTGCCACCGGCATGAACATCAAGGAAGAGGGTTACTTCGTCACCGCCATCGAGAAGGCACTGGGTGTCGATCAGCTCAAGCTCATCACCACAGGTGGCGACACCTTCGAGGCCGAGCGCGAGCAGTGGAACGATGCCAACAACGTGCTGACCGTGCGCCCCGGCGTGGTGGTGGGTTACGAGCGCAATACCTACACCAACGAGAAGTACGACAAGGCCGGCATCACTGTGCTGCCCATCCCGGGTGAAGAGCTGGGACGTGGCCGCGGCGGCGCCCGCTGCATGAGCTGCCCGATGGAACGCGACGGCATCTAACAAGACGGCGTGGCGCCGGCAGAGGCTGGCGCCACACAGCACCAAACTCGAGAGTAACACTCATGAAAAAACCAACTGTCGTCGTCGCCCTGGGTGGCAATGCCCTGCTCCGTCGTGGCGAGCCGCTCGAAGCAGATATCCAGCGCAAGAACATCGCCACCGCCGCCAAGACCATCGCCCTGATCGCTCAGGAGTACAACGTGGTGCTGGTGCATGGCAACGGCCCGCAAGTCGGCCTGCTGGCTCTGCAGAACAGTGCCTACACCAAGGTATCCCCCTATCCGCTGGATGTGCTGGGTGCCGAGTCCCAGGGCATGATCGGCTACATGCTGATCCAGGAGTTGAAGAACCTGATGCCGAGCCGCAACGTCACCGCGCTGCTGACCCAGGTGCAGGTTGACCCGCAAGATCCGGCCTTCGTCAATCCGACCAAATTCATCGGTCCCGTCTACGAAGAGGCTGAAGCCCGCGCCCTGGCTGCAGAGAAGCAGTGGGTGGTCAAGGCTGACGGCAAGTTCTTCCGCCGCGTGGTGCCGTCTCCACTGCCCCAGCGCATCGTCGAAGGCGACGCCATCGAAACCCTGATCGCCCAGGGCCACCTCATCATCTGCACCGGTGGTGGCGGCATCCCGGTGACCTGGGATGGCCAGAGCCTGACCGGTATCGAAGCCGTCATCGACAAGGACATGTCTGCCGCCTACCTGGCCAAGCAGATCAAGGCCGACGCCCTGCTGATCCTGACCGATGCCGATGCCGTCTACCTGGACTGGGGCAAACCGACCCAGCGTCCGCTGCGGATCACCAGCCCGGACGAGCTGGCCGGCGTCAAGTTCGACGCAGGCTCCATGGGGCCCAAGGTCGAAGCCTCCTGTGAATTCGTCAAGGCGACCGGCGGCATGGTCGGCATAGGTGCACTGGACGATGGCCTGGCCATCCTCAAGGGTGAAGCCGGCACCAATATCGTCGCCACCCGTACCGTGAATGCGTAATTACCGACATATGTACTGAGAATGCGTAGTCAACACTACTGCCTGAATTGGTCTGAAACAAATATAGAGAGAACTCATCATGGCTTTTAATCTGCGTAACCGTAACTTCCTGAAACTGCTGGACTTCACCCCGCGCGAAATCCAATACATGATCGATCTGGCCATCGACCTGAAGAAGGCCAAATACGGTGGCTACGAGCGCAAACACCTGACCGGCAAGAACATCGCCCTGATCTTCGAGAAGACCTCCACGCGTACCCGTTGTGCGTTTGAAGTGGCGGCCTTCGACCAGGGCGCCCAGGTCTCCTACCTCGGCCCGAGCGGTTCCCAGATCGGCCACAAGGAGTCCATGAAAGACACCGCCCGGGTGCTGGGCCGCATGTATGACGGCATCGAATACCGTGGCTATGGCCAGGAGATCGTCGAAGAGCTGGGTGCCCACGCCGGCGTCCCGGTCTGGAACGGTCTGACCAACGAATTCCACCCGACCCAGATCCTGGCCGATTTCATGACCATGCTGGAGCACGGCAAGGGCAAACGCCTGGATCAAATCAAGTTCGCCTACCTGGGTGACGCTCGCAACAACATGGGTAACTCCCTGATGGTCGGTGCTGCCAAGATGGGCATGGACATCCGCTTGGTCGCACCGAAAGCCTTCTGGCCGGAAGAAGAGCTGGTTGCCAAGTGCCGCCTGATCGCCGAAGAGACTGGCGCACGCATCACCCTGACCGAAGATGTGAAAGAGGGTGTGCTGGGTACCGACTTCCTCTACACCGACGTCTGGGTTTCCATGGGTGAAGCGAAAGAAGCTTGGGATCAGCGCGTCAAACTGATGACCCCGTATCAGGTCAACATGGACGTCATCAACGCCACCAAGAACCCGGATGTGAAGTTCATGCACTGCCTGCCGGCGTTCCACAACGACGAGACCACCATGGGCAAGGAAGTGGCAGACAAATACGGCATGAAAGGCCTGGAAGTGACCGAGGACGTGTTCGAATCCGAGCACAGCATCGTGTTCGACGAGGCCGAAAACCGGATGCACACCATCAAGGCAGTGATGGTTGCTACGCTGGGCGACTAAGGTCGCAGTAGTGGTGCCGGGGGGTGACCCCCGGCTTTTCGACCATGTGACAGCGGCATAATACCTCCAACCCTACGACCCGCAGCCTGCATGGATACCACACCCACAGAAGGAAGCTGGACCATGACCAAATTCAAGTTCCCGTCAGCCTACACGATACTGTTCGTGCTGATCGCCCTGGTGGCCGCCCTGAGCTGGATAGTGCCGGCCGGCAAATACGAAATGACCATGAACGAAGCCCTCGGCAAGGAAGTGCCGGTGGCTGGCACCTACAAGCTGGTAGAGGGCAATCCCCAGGGGATCGTCGACGTGCTGCTGGCGCCGATCGATGGTCTCTACAACCATGACACCTACGAGGCAGGCGCCATCGACGTCTCCCTCTTCATCCTGATCATCGGTGGTTTTCTTGGCATAGTGACCAAGACCGGTGCCATCGATGCCGGTATCGAACGGGTAACCGACCGCCTGCGCGGCCGTGAAGAGTGGATGATCCCGATCCTGATGGCGC
>NZ_QVID01000006.1 GCF_003413745.1 Marixanthomonas ophiurae
GCTCCTTCCGGTGGGCGCGGGGCATGACTATCGTCGCCGCACTTATGACTGTCTTCTTTATCATGCAACTCGTAGGACAGGTGCCGGCAGCGCCCAACAGTCCCCCGGCCACGGGGCCTGCCACCATACCCACGCCGAAACAAGCGCCCTGCACCATTATGTTCCGGATCTGCATCGCAGGATGCTGCTGGCTACCCTGTGGAACACCTACATCTGTATTAACGAAGCGCTAACCGTTTTTATCAGGCTCTGGGAGGCAGAATAAATGATCATATCGTCAATTATTACCTCCACGGGGAGAGCCTGAGCAAACTGGCCTCAGGCATTTGAGAAGCACACGGTCACACTGCTTCCGGTAGTCAATAAACCGGTAAACCAGCAATAGACATAAGCGGCTATTTAACGACCCTGCCCTGAACCGACGACCGGGTCGAATTTGCTTTCGAATTTCTGCCATTCATCCGCTTATTATCACTTATTCAGGCGTAGCAACCAGGCGTTTAAGGGCACCAATAACTGCCTTAAAAAAATTACGCCCCGCCCTGCCACTCATCGCAGTACTGTTGTAATTCATTAAGCATTCTGCCGACATGGAAGCCATCACAAACGGCATGATGAACCTGAATCGCCAGCGGCATCAGCACCTTGTCGCCTTGCGTATAATATTTGCCCATGGTGAAAACGGGGGCGAAGAAGTTGTCCATATTGGCCACGTTTAAATCAAAACTGGTGAAACTCACCCAGGGATTGGCTGAGACGAAAAACATATTCTCAATAAACCCTTTAGGGAAATAGGCCAGGTTTTCACCGTAACACGCCACATCTTGCGAATATATGTGTAGAAACTGCCGGAAATCGTCGTGGTATTCACTCCAGAGCGATGAAAACGTTTCAGTTTGCTCATGGAAAACGGTGTAACAAGGGTGAACACTATCCCATATCACCAGCTCACCGTCTTTCATTGCCATACGGAATTCCGGATGAGCATTCATCAGGCGGGCAAGAATGTGAATAAAGGCCGGATAAAACTTGTGCTTATTTTTCTTTACGGTCTTTAAAAAGGCCGTAATATCCAGCTGAACGGTCTGGTTATAGGTACATTGAGCAACTGACTGAAATGCCTCAAAATGTTCTTTACGATGCCATTGGGATATATCAACGGTGGTATATCCAGTGATTTTTTTCTCCATTTTAGCTTCCTTAGCTCCTGAAAATCTCGATAACTCAAAAA